>JAICMB010000094.1 GCA_025929455.1 Bryobacteraceae bacterium
GTAGGTGGTCTGAAATCGAGCACGTAACGGTGCACTGCACCCGTCCTGCGTAATCCTTTCCTTTCTACGTAATTCGTGCGCTCGGAAGCGCTTCGTTACCCACTTCGCGTTTCCACCAGCCGCCCTGCTCTAAACGTACAAAATAGGCCAGTATCATACGCGGCTTGCACTTGGCAAAGGAATTGCCGACTTCGAGAGTGACTGCGCCTCCCGCAAAGTCGGGCTCCGCTCCCGCAGGTTGCAGGCGACGCCAATCCGGAATTGAGGAAAGCTGTTATGCGTTACACGGCCGTCGTGTGCCTCGGGATTCTTGTGCTCGGAACTGCACCCGCACAAGCGCAATTGTTTCGAACCCCTACCCTCGATGAGGACGGGTCCAGTCCCCTCTCCATCAATCAGGAACTGCGTGGCCATCTCGCACATTCACCCGGTGTACTCGTCACCGGGTTGTTCATCGAGATCAACGAACTTGGTGGAAGGGGCAGCGGACAACGGGTTCCTGTCGCGGCGAATGGCGACTTCTCGTTCAGCGGAGTTCCCGGTGGCTCTTATATTCTGCGCGTCATGAACGTGCGCGGCGATGCTCTATACGAGCAGCTTGTTTCGACTGCCGGGGCCCTGAGCCGCCTTGAAATCAGATTGCCCGATCGCAAGCTCGAGAGGCCGGCATCCGGCAGCGTATCGTATTTTGAACTTACTCATAAGGTTCCGTCGAAGGCGCTCAAAGAGGCGAAACGAGCGGATAAAAGTTTTAAGAAGCATGACATGCACGGTGGTATCGACCACCTACTGAAGGCTGTTTCGATCGATCCGGACTTTCTCGGCGCGCGCAAAAATCTGGGATTGGCCTACTTGCGATCCGGACACGCCCACGAGGCCGTCGAACAGATGGAGGCGGTTACGAAACTGGATCCCAACTGCCTGATGGCCTACTCGGCGTTGAGCTCGGCGTATATTTTGCTAAACGATTTGCCGAACGCGGAAGCATCGGCACGGCGCGCCGTTACGGTCGATCCCGATAACGAACTTGCCCGGCTTTTCCTGGGGCTCGCTCTTTCCGGGCAGAACAAAGACGACACCACGGCGCTCAAATCACTGCGTTTCGCGGCGCACCGTTATCCGAAAGCGCATCTTGCCGAAGCGGAGATCCTCGCGCGTCAGGGGCACGCGGACAACGCCAAATCCGAGTTGCAGGCCTATTTATCTTCCGGCGAGCACGATCAACGCGCCAAGGTTGAGCGCTGGCTGACGCAGCTGAAATAGGTCATCCCATTACGGCGACACGCCGCAGTCCGGACTTCATCGGAACTGGATACCCAATCAGGCAAAACTGGTCCAAGGCCCACAAAACGACCGATTCGAGACCCGCGGCCTGTGATAACCGGATCTCCTTTAACCAGGGCGAGTAAGAATCGCTGATACCGATTAAATGGCTACGCTGTGACGGCGGAAATCCGTAACCCACACCCGCATCGATCGACGTCAGACACAGGTTCAAATCGCGGGCGAATGTGAATCCGAAACTCTCAGTTTTCAAACATGTGAGAGTCGCCGGTGTCCAGGCGTCCCTCGGATAATTTGCAACGCGAGTTAAGGCGAAGTCGTTGACATCCAACGGATAGAGCACCTCGAACCGGCAGTTCGGGTACGTGCTCCTGACGAACTGCATGATGCCGTTCGTATGTTCGCCGATTAAGGTCGGAAGGAACGCGGCTTCATCCGGAACTGTTGCGGGATCGGTGTCGTTGCTGAGGAGCGTCGCCATATCCCGCCCATATTTCGATTTGAACTGCGACGTTGTGTATGCGTCGTAAAACGTCATACCCGACATTTTGTCGTCGGGCCATTTCTCCGGGAAGTACCACCACTGCACCTCACCGAACTGCAGATACGGATCAACGCCGGCCTCCGTCATGACCTTCGCCATGTCCGCGTAAACCTGCTGCCAAAACGCAAGACTCACCGGTGAAAAATTTGTTTGATACGCCGGCGTGTTGAGCAAAACCGCTTGGCCGCTCGCGTAGCGCTGAACAATGCCTGTCTCGAGCGTTGGATCGGCGTGTTGCAGCTCCGTGCTGAAAGAAACCGCCGCATCCAGACCATAAGCTTTAAGCGCGGCAAGGAAGGCTTGCGTCCAGTCGCGCGCCGCGCGATTCAGACGCGGAACAACACTGAGGTCGGTTCGCCAGTCCTCGTCCTTGCCCTTCAGTCCTCCCGTAAGGACCGGCGACGATAGCTGCACATTCAGATTCTCGGTGGACTGTGTAATGGCAACATTCATGTTGTTGCCGTTTACACCGATCGCAAGAGCATAGATCGTCAAAATGTTCCCGTTCGCCTGTGCGCGAATGCCCGTCGATCCGGAATTGATGTGAAGCTCGAAAGATTTCGCCAGCGTAGCGGCGGTCTCGCCGATTACATTCAGATGTCTGTATTGGGTGCCTTGTACCGTAATCTCCGTAGTGGCATTCTCGTCCGGCGCACCCGCAAACGTCACCGTCGTCGCTGCGTACACTACGCCGGGGCAGGTCAACTCGTAAAACCACAACGCACCAGCATAATGATTCGCGCGCCCCCGAAATCCGAGCGTGTTGATAAACCACGCCGTACGCTCGGGCGCGAGCGCGATCGAGTGGTCCGTATCCCAGTCCGTCGCCAGAGTGACTTTGGACTCTACCGGAAAGATAGGCAATTCCGTCGTTGGGTTTGCGATTTCAAGAAAGTCGAAATAAAAATACTCGTTCACGTTGCCCGCGTGAACTGCAGTGACCACGTGTGCGCCCGGGCCAAACCGTCCGAGGTGTTTGCGCGTAAGCACATCCTCGCCGGGTATGAGCAGGTCAACTATTTGCGGACTGCCGCCGTCAATCGAAACGTGGATCGTGGTACCGGAGAACGCGCAACGCGTCCCCAAATATAAGTCATGCTCGATCTCGCTGCTATAGCTACATTGAACGGAATCATTCGGCGTGACGGTCGTATGAATGCTACCGCCATAAAAGTTCCCCGTCGAGCGCACCCAACCGCCCGAGAACTGCACCTGCGCGGCATCGTCGTCGTATCGCCAGCTCCCGGGTCCGGCCACGTGGTATTCGCGACCGGTTCCGGTTACGGTCCAGTTGGTTACTTCGACCGCGAACTCTGAGCGTTCAAAGGGCCCGTTCTGCAAGTCGGCAGAATAGGTCCATCTCAATTTCCGCACCGCTTGTGTGGGCACCGGGCCAAGCTGCGGATCTGTCAAACTGCTGAAGTCGATGTCAATACGCCAGGCACTCGGAGAGGCTCCCTCCGAAAAATAGGCCGAAGCCACATTCCAGCTCTCCGTCTCCGCGCCTTTCACGTACGTGTACAACCCGAGCCGATTTCCGTTCGCACCGATGGTGCTGGACTCCGCTGTCTGCCCAACGCCTACATAAGTCAGCGTCACTGTGCGTCCGTTCCGCACCGCACGTAGCGGAGAGGCGTCCGTGTTAACGGCGTCTGTAATCGCCTGGACGGCGTTCTCAAGAATATCCCCGTCACGAAAAATATATGCGAAGTGCTGATCGAACAACGGCAGTGCGAATCCGGCTACATCGCCCGTCGTTACGGTTCCATCAAGCGTTATGCTCGCTGTCGCGCAAGTGTACCCGCCCGCCACCGCCGTCGCATGTTGCGCCAGCGGAATCTTGTAAACCTGCTCGCCGCTGCCGTTATCCGCCCAGATTCGCAGCGACGGCCAGTCCACTGTCGGGAACAGCGCCGAGTCGAGCGGGATGCAATTTGTACGTGTCTCCACATATGACAATTTGAGCCCGCTCAAATCGCCATCAGGCAGATAACGCAGCGCCGGATGCTCGAAGGTATTGTCGCGGTTCCATTCCACCACCGCCCAATCGAACTGCTGCCGCCACGTCCCGGATAGCGTAAAGCCAGTCGGGCTCGCGCCGCTCAGCGCCGCAATAGCGGACGGATGGAAGAAGTAGCACTGCAGGTCGCGATCGGGTTGCAGCTTTTGCAGTATCTCTGGCATCGGTTGTCTATAAACGAATCGTGACCGTCAAATCGCGGCCGGGTGTGCTGTTAGCGCTCGACGGAACGCCTAACACGTTGAGCCCCAGTTGTGCGCCCGCTGCTAATGGAGGCAGGGCCGTCCCGTTAATCGGCACGGACGCCGTCTGGCCGTCCGGAATACTCAGCCTGCAGTACGTCTGCCCATTCGCAGTGACTTCCACGTCAACGCTGCTGCCCGACGGCGCTGTGCCCACTAGCGCGAACACATCGCGAACGGAACAGCTGCGATCCACCACCGCCGGCGGAACTGCGCCCGTTTGAATAGCGATCGGTCCTTCAACCTGCAGCGTTATCTGTCCACCCGCGAGCGTACGGAGACCTTGGTCCTGCGTGCCCGTGAACGCAATAAAACTTACATCGCTGTTTCCTTGCACGTTGGTCACGAACATCGCCGCGGTCGCCACGCGCACGTTCGGCAACTGCAGCTTATAGGTGTAACTACCACTCGCCGGACTTCCGAAGAACTGTTTGGGAAACGGAAGCACGGCCGTCCTTACTTCGAGTCCATAAACGAGGTCGCCCGTCGCGTGCGTCGCCGACACGGTTCCGAGCATCCCGCGCACCACCGGCACCGACGTCGTATTATCCACCGCCGCCGTCACACTCATGACCTCTTGCGCGATCTGAATGAGATCACCGAGCTCAAACGTCACGTTCGCGGACGTTTGAAGGGTCGTGACAGCCGCCGTCACGTCAGCCGCCAGCGCGAGCGTTGGCGTCCCCTTCAGCTCATCCCAATAGCCCACCGTAACCGTGCCGGCGGTGACCGTTTGCGTGTTCTCCAGCGTGGGAAACGAGATCGCTCCAATCTCCAACAGCCCTTGTCCGTTCGCGGTAGCCGCAAACACCGGCGCAGGCGGAACATCGCTGTCCCCCGCTCCGCTGCCTCCGATCGTATAACGGGTCAACGGCGACATCGCGTACGGCGTCTCTTCGTCCCGCGCGTTTGCCGCGCGCCCTGAAAAGTGAACCGTCAGCCCCGCCCGGTCCGGCAACATGATCATCGCTGGACTCGATGCCACCGACGCGCCGAACTGCCAGCTCGAATCGGCCACCACGTACGTGCTCGTTGCGTCGGGAACAATGGCCCATTTCGGCGAAACCGT
This sequence comes from Bryobacteraceae bacterium, assembly GCA_025929455.1. The sequence goes on from JAICMB010000094.1 coordinate 5,160, forward strand.
GACGGTCGTGTCGCTGTTGTCGGTCACGGTGCGTTCCTGCCCCGCGCCCGCTCCGCCTGTGATCCGAACCGTCGCACCGCGCAACTCATGCGCGAGCAGGCCAAGATCCGCTGTGCCGATGCTGCTCGCGTCGAAGATTGTCGCCGCTGTCTGCGGTACCAATTCCGTTCGCCAGTAGAAATTCGCGTGATCGTAGTTCGCGTCCGGCGGTGGCGTCAACTGCGCGGTAAGGCCGCCGTCGGTGAAGGTCGCCGCAATCGGTTGCTCCGCGGCGATCAGCGCAAGTTGCGTTGGACTCACGCCACGGTAAACGCGAAAAGACGCCGTCTGCTGCGCAAAGCTCAAATTTTCAAGCGCAACGGTATTCGTCGCTGTCCCCGCCGGAATCGTCGCAGGCACCGTAAACGACAGCGCGCCCTCGCTCCCGTCCGCGGCAACGCCCGACACGGCGTAGTACAGCGTCTGTCCGCCCTTCAGGGTGCCCCCCGTCGTAGACGTGTTCGCGCCCAAACTCAGCAGCGGGATCGGCGGCCCACTCGGCGATGGTCTCGGCGGAGGCGTGAAACTTACGGCCGCGTTCACGATGGTTGACCCATCACTCGCCACCGCGATCGTCTCTTTCACATCGAACTGTTCGTTTCCGTCGCTGTCGACCGACGATCCACTCAGCGGTCTCGGCAATCCCGCCGTGCCGCCTTGGCGGCCGGTTCCTAAACCGTTAAGGTCCTCCGCGCCGGAATACCAATCATCGGAATGAATCTGCGCGGTAAACGTTACCGTCCGGTAGTTCGCCCCCGGCGCAACGCGAATAATCCGAAAGGGTTGCCGGTCGAAGCCTTCCTTGGCGTACGTAAGCGCCACAATGTCGCCCGGCCGCACACACAACGCGCGCACGCTCGAATCGAAATCGACGTACGTATTTCCGTCGATCGCCTTTCGAAGCTGCAGCACCGTGATCCGCGCCGCCTGGTCGAAATTCGGAATACCGAGCGCGGGCAGCGTCGCACTTACTTCGCTTCCCGACGCTGTCGCATCATCCACATCGACTAGCGACAGGCTGTCCTGCTGATACTCGTTAAACTCGTCCTGAAACTCGATGCTGAAACGGTTCGGCGTTTCCGCCGAGGTTCGTGAATACACGCGAACCGACGACGGTCCGCCCTGTTTGCGCGCGATCGCGGACGCATTGAATTCGTAGGCTGGATAGCCGCCGTTCAAAACCTCCGTGGCATTGCTGCCCTCCGGCAACGTGCTCTGCTGCGCAGCCAACGTGCCCTCGACATTCAGTTGTAGCAGCCCTGCCGGGCTCAGGTTCAGATACAGTGACGCGTTGTTCCGGATTCCGCGCACCACGTCCGACGCGCTGCGCCGGCGCGTAATGATCAAGTTGCACTGATACCGCGGGATCTGCGTCGGATTACCGTGTACATCGACCGTGTTCAGCAGTTCATCGCAAACCGCGGCAGCGGACGCGAACGTACGCGTGTCGATCTCGGCGATACTCCACCCGCTCCGCTGCAACACGTCGAGCAACACCCATGCCGGGTTGTTGCTGTAGTCCTGCTTCACCAACCCGCCGGACGAATCATACTGGGCCAGTTTCAGCCCCCGCGCCAGCACCTTCACGGTAGGCACCGATCGCCCGTCGGAAATGCGATTAGGAACCACTACCGAAACCGCCGCCATACTGCCGTACGGATCGCCTTGCGGGACTCCGCTCGCATCCGCGAAATCCGGGTTGAACGCGCCGCTGCGCGTACCCGTCGTTATGACATTGAACCAGCCGGTGCCGGTCATGTTCGTACCAGGTTGCCCGGCCGGAATCTCGATGTCGTTCACCAGGATTTTAATGACTTGCGTCATCTCACCCGCGCCAAGCAGCACTTCCATGCGCGTGAGATTGCCGTCGTTGCGAGCGAACACGACCGGCGGTTGGTACCATCCCGTCCCGTACACGAGCGGAACAAAGTCGTTGTACAGTGTCGCGCTTTCCGCGGCGCTAGAAACGTGCTGACTCTTTTCGCCGTAGGACCGCACCAGAATCGTCGACGGCACAAACTCCACTCCGCCAAAACGCGCCGTCGTGCTCCCCGCCGAATCGGTTTTAAACATCCCCCGTTCGGAACAGTTCGCACGCGTGTAGTCGCACGTGGTGAATGGTTGCCCGTTGTTCAGGTTGCCCGGGCCGCCCTGGTCAGGCGCATAACCGCACCGGTAATACGGCGAAAACGCTCCGCGCGCGCCGCCGTCCAGAGCCGTCTTGCGCTGCTGCTCCGTCACCGGGAATGCCCACGGACACCGCTTCTGAATTCGTATGTCCGGCAGGAACGCCCGCTGCAAGTTAAAGCGGTTATTGAACGTCAGGCGCAGCAGCGTCTCGGTGCTCTCGTCCGGCGCGTTCCCGATCCCCCGAAACACTACGCGCGAATCCGATGCGGCCGCCTGTTGCGCGAGGTCATAGAACAGAAACTTAACCGTGAGTTGCGAATTCTTCCAGCCGGTAGTCTGCTCTATAGGTGAAAAGAACGAATCGGCGTTCGCAAGCGATATCGAAATCCGCGAGGTTCCGTCCGTAGCATCATCCGCGGACGACCGCAGTTCGAACGCGTTATGTTTCGCGATGCGCGGCAGGTAGTCGTTCCCGCCTACACTTACCGCGTGCGTGCTCCAAAATAGCGTCTCACCCGACACCAGCGTGCACTCAAACAGGAACAGAGGTGTCGAAGCCGCTTCGAGTTCTTTGATTTCTTCGAGGGTCGCCATCTTACTCGCTCGCTGAAATTTCAACCGTCGCGGAATACAGTCCCGGAGCTTGCGCGCGTACCGCCAGCGTGTCCTGCTCGAACCGCGCCTTCCTGAAGACGCCGCCTGCCGCGAGTGTGCGCTTGTAAGGCCCGGCGTTCGGCTGCGCCTCTACCTGTAATCCGAAAACATCGACGCACGCGCCGGGCTGAAGCTGCAGACCGAAAGAAACTCCTCCCGCGGCAATATTTAAAGCCGCGGTGTACTGCACGCGCGTCCACGCGCTGTTCACAGCAAACGTCTGAACCGACGAAGTCGCCCCCGCGGCCGCGACCAACCCAACCGTCTGCGCCGCGCCCGCGTGTACGTATGCGGAAACGGTGTATTGGTACGATGCCGGACCCGCGACGGGCTGCATAATCTGTGCCGCGCTCTGCGACGCATTGGTGAGAGTGACTGCCCCGGTGCTCCCGTTCGGATCGGCCGTACCAGTCACTACATCGAGGAGCGCCGCGCCTTCCCAAACCGCGTTCGTCAGGTCTTCGCTAAACCGCAGTAGATTTGCAAACGGGTCGAGAAACACAAAGCTTTCGTATCTGCCCGACACCGATGCAAACAATGTTTCGATCGCGTTCTTCTCCGCTTCGCTCAATCCGGAATACGCGATCCGCCAGTACATCCGCATCGCACCCGGATCGGCAAGCGCAAAATACGACGCGTCGTCGGCGCCGTTCACAAGCGTGCGCGTGTCCAGGCGGCGCGCGGCTGGATATTGGGCGATGGCGCCGCTGCTGAGTTGCGGGTAATAAAGGTTCATGTGGACTTGTTCTCTTTAATGACGAGTTGCGTTGCGCCGGCTCCGGCGTCCTTCCAGTCGTGCGTAAGGCTGTTCTGATCCAGACTGCAGGACGGATATACGGCTCCATCCCACGGATCGGTAAACGAAAATGTGTTGGCGGCACCGCTCTGCTCGCGCATAAACACGAGCGTCGCTTCCATCTCGCTCTCATCGAGAGCGGAGAGCTGCACTACCCAGCGTCGGTACGGCCGCGCAAACCCGGCGAAGCGCTGCTCGCTGCCGTCTAGAAACGTCACAATCTGCGTCGAACACCGTAGCTGCCGGTCCGCCGGATACTGCATCACCGCGCCGGTCCGCAAAGTAGGAAATGAACTCATCAGATGCTCCTCGCCAATTGGGTCATAAGTAGGGCGGCCAGTCTTGCTGGCTGCCCATGCGCGGGTTGCAGCCGAAGCTTGTACCGGCGTGGTTGCGGCTCTGCTGCTGTGTGGGGCAGGCGTCCACGCCTGCAGCGGGTCTCCAGACCCGCTTCGGCCGCCTCAACGGATCCTCACAGCTCCGCGATCGTGTCCGTCAGCGAATTCGCCTGCAGCAGCGCCTGCCTTACGGCGCTCGCAATCTCATCACTGTGATCGAGAAAACTGCGGCTATCCATCGCGCTGACGTTCACCGTAACGTTCGGCGCAGATGTCGTCTTCGACGCCCCACCCGCCCCGCCGAC
>JAICMB010000557.1 GCA_025929455.1 Bryobacteraceae bacterium
AACGCGGGCGCCGTGGACCGGTTTTTCGAATACTCGGTCCTGGCGCTGGTTGCGTGCGGGCACGCGGCGCTGGCCGTCACGGGATACCTGGACTGGGTCTCCCTGCTAGTCGCGCCAGCCGCCATCGCAGTGCGCGCCCTGCGAACCGCCGGCTACATTCGCTATACAGTCAGCAACACTGCGTTGCTGCTGACGATTGCGGCCGCGAGCAGTTCGGCGTACGCCAATGCCCGTAGCAACCATAGATGCCGGTCGGTGGCGGCGCACAATATCAAAGCCGCGCCGAGCAGCGTACCGGCGTGCAATGCCGCCGGCAGGAACATGCGCGAGACGTAGGTGAGATCGACCGCGTAGATCGCGCTCGCGGCTGCAATCGTTAGCAGCAACGCAGTGTTGCTGACGGTATAACGAATGTAGCCGGCCGTCCGGAGCGCGCGCACCGCGATCGCAGCGGGTGCGACGAGCAGTGAAACCCAGTCCAGATACCCGGTTACCGCCAGTGCCGCGTGCCCGCACGCAACCAGCGCCAAGACCGAGTATTCGAAAAACCGGTCCACGGCGCCCGCGTTTTGTGCCACTGCCGGCGCGCTCGCCATATTGTTAATGGTAACGAACGGCGCCGCGCCCACCCGCGGCTGGTAGAATCGTCAGAGGACCCGCCGCGAGTGCCGTCTGAGGAGAGAAGAAGGATTTGAGTTCGGTGACAATCCCGGCGCCTGCGCGAACGCGCCGCCTCACGAAGCGCCAGCAATCGTTTTTGCTGGTCTTCTCCTGTACCGTCGTGGGGGCGTTTGCCCAACTGCTCATCAAGTCCGGCGCGACCCATGTGACGCATCCGGGCTTTCTTGCCGCGCTCATCGCGATGTTCACGAACCCACCGCTGTTCTTCGGCTATTGCATGTACGGGTTCAATATGGTGTTGCTGGTGTTAGCGCTGCGCGATTGCGAGCTATCGATGCTCTACCCCATAATCGCGCTGACGTTCATTTGGGTGACCGTACTTTCTATGATCGTCTTTCACGACCACATGAACGTATACAAGGGCGTCGGCATCGGCCTGATTGTGCTCGGTGTGGGAGTCCTCGGGCGTGGAGGAGCATCGTGAGCGCGACTCCCGTCTCGTCGATGCTGCTGATGATCGTGGCTTCGTTTTTGAGCTCGTTCGGTGCGGTGTTTCTGAAAGCCGGAGCCAACCGGTTGACGCGATCGATACCGGCGGTGCTCACGAATTGGCGCCTAGGCGCGGGCATTGCGTTGTATCTGACGTCCTCCGTGTTTTTCGTCCTGGGGCAAAAGCGCGGTGAGCTTTCGGTGCTCTACCCGCTGGTGTCGCTCGGCTACATCTGGACGCTGTTCTGGGGCCGCGCCTTCTTTGGCGAGCCGCTCACCCGCAATAAGTTTGCCGGGCTGGGCCTGATCCTCTGCGGTATCTTCTTTCTCAACCTGGGCCGCTGACCTCTACTTACGCGCGATGATCGGCGCGTGCATAGGTACCGCCGGCTCCGGCTCCGGCGGCGGTACTTTCTTCGGCCGCGCGTCCAGCCGGTGCGTAATCATCTCGGTTTTCAGCTTGGCGAACGCGGGCGTTCCGGGCTGGCCGCCGGCGGAGATCACGTCCCGGTCGGTGATCTCCTGTGCGGCTGGCAGGTACTTCTGCAAGTAGTTCCGAATGCGATCGTGCACGATGCGCTCGCCCGACCGCAGCATCAGGTAAATCAGATCCTCCCCGGGCTAGCTGCTCAGCACGTGATAGATCTGCGACGGCTTGGTCAACCGCGCCGACTTGATCTGCTTTTCTAGCTTCTTCGCCCGCGTCTCGAGCTTGTGCCAGTCCTCTACATCCTCTTTAGGCATGGCGCACGCTTCCACGAGAGCGCTCTTCTCTTTGGGAGAAAGCTTCTCGGTCAACACGTTCAACAACAACGCAAAGCCGTCGAACGGGAACCCGGCGCCGATCGGCGCCATGTGGCGCAGCTTTTGCAGTTTCGCGAGTGTTTGCAGGTTCGCCTTCGGCCCGACGAGCGCGGGCGAGAACAAGGTCAGCAGCTTTTCGTGATCGAGCGCGGCCACCACGTCGGCGACATTGGGTTCGTTTGCGATGTGGTGCAGTTCAGTAAGCAACGATGCCGGCGCGATCTTCTGTTCCAGTTGTGCGTCGCGCGCGTTGTCGTACTGCATCTGGGTGCGCTCATTTACCGTGAATCCCAGCCGCACCTTGAAGCGGATTAGTCGCAGCAGCCGCGCCGGGTCATCATACAGCGCGTAATTGGAAACAGCGCGCAACTCCTTGTGTTCCAGATCGCCGATGCCGTTATTGGGATCGATCGGAAGGCCTCGCGAGGCCGGGTTGAGCGAGATCGCGATGGAATTGATCGTGAAGTCGCGGCCGCGCAGGTCCTCGTGGATGGTGGCGGGTGTAACCTGCGGCTTCGCACCCGGTTTTGCGTATCTCTCCACGCGTGCCATGCCGATGCTGACGCGCACGCGGTTCGGAAACACCACACGCGCAATCTTGCGATGATCATCGACGTGGGCCAGCTCCGCGCCATTCTTCTGTGCGATGGTCCGTGCCAGCTTGACCGCGTTCCCTTCCACGGTAAAGTCCAGTTCCATAATCGGAAAGCCCGCGAGCATGTCCCGGAGCGCTCCCCCGGTCAAAAATGTCCCGATGTTGGCTTGCGCGGCGGCGGATTGCACCTCCGCCATCACCCGGCTCTGGTCGGCGCTCAGGTGGCTTTCGAGCATGAACATGTAGTCGCTCATTGCTGCCTCATTTCAGCCGGCTTCCGAGCCGGCGCCGTTTTATGCGCGCGGATGGTGCTGGTCGATCGTCTTCCGCAAGCGCGAACGCATCACGTGTGTATATACCTGCGTTGTTGAAATATCGCTGTGGCCGAGCATGGTCTGCACGCTGCGCAAATCCGCCCCGCCCTCCAGCAGGTGCGTGGCGAACGTGTGGCGAATGACATGCGGCGACAGACCGCGCGGAAGCCCCGCTTTTCGCGCGTACCCGCGCAGCGCTTTCCAGAAACCCTGCCGCGTTAACGGCCCACCACGCGCCGTCAAGAACAGATACGGACTGGTGCGGCCTTTTAGCAGCCGCGGGCGCGCACCGCTCAGATACT
>JAICMB010000070.1 GCA_025929455.1 Bryobacteraceae bacterium
AAAGCGCCGACCGCGGAAAACGGGGGCGCCACTCCCATTCAGGAAATGATGCCGCTGGCGCGAACTCTCAGCCCGACGACACACATGACGGACGCAAAAGCGTTCACCGGGTGGCTGGACACACAGAAAGCGGTTGCTAAAAACCGCAAGATGGGCACGCAAGGCTACTGCATGGGCGGCCCGATTGCCTTTCGTACGGCGGCTGCCGTGCCGGATCGTGTTGGGGCGGTCGCGTCATTTCATGGCGGCGGACTGGTGACGGATGCGCCAAACAGCCCGCACCTCGAGGCCGCGAAAAGCAAGGCGCAGTTCCTCATCGCGATCGCTGAAAACGACGATAAGAGATCGCCGAATGACAAGACCGTGCTCAAAGAGACGTTTGCGAAGGCGCACCTGCCGGCGGAGATCGAAGTATACGCCGGGGCCGCGCACGGCTGGTGCCCGCCGGATTCGCGCGTGTACAACGAGGCACAGGCGGAGCGGGCTTGGAGCCGGCTGCTGGTGCTGTACGGAAAAGCGCTGGCGTGAATCGTTATATACCTTGACCTTCGACCTATAGCAGCGTATGCTGATCGGTAGAAGGTTGAGGCATTGACGTCTTCATCGCGCTTTCCCATTCCGCAAGGCACACTGGACATGCTGATTCTCCAGATTGTGTCGCTGGAGGCGGCGCACGGGTACGGGATCGCTCAGCGGATGGACCAAATCTCGCAGTCGGCGGTCCAAGTGAATCAAGGCTCGCTGTACCCGGCGCTACACAGGCTGGAGCAAAAGGGATGGCTTAGCGCCGAATGGAAGCAATCGGAAACCGGGCGGGAAGCCAAGTTCTACTCGTTGACGCGCTCCGGACGAAAGCAACTCACGGCTGAAAAAGAAAGTTGGGCGCGGCTGGCGGGCGCGGTTCAGCTCATTTTCAACGAGGGCAAGCCATGATCCGCCAGGTAGGAAACTGGCTCCGGCGCAAGGAACTGGAGAGTGGCCTGGACCGCGAGTTGCGCTACCACCTCGACCGGCGGACCAATGACCTGGAGAAATCCGGTCTGGCATCAGCGGAAGCTCGCAGGCAAGCCGTGTTGGAACTGGGCGGCGTCGCGCAAATTCAGGAAGAGGTGCGAGACATCTGGCTGACCCGGTGGGTGCGGGATTTCATTTACGATCTCCGCTTTTCGGCGCGTTCTTTCCTCAGGACACCGTCCTTCACCATCACGGCCGTGCTCTCGCTCATGCTCGGCATCGGAGCCACGACCGCCATTTATTCGCTGGTCGATCAGGTGGTGCTGCATTCGCTTCCCGTCCGGGAGCCGGACCGCCTTGTCCTGATCGATTGGAGAGGCGATCAAGCTGCGCATGGGTTCGGCAGTTGGAACCTGATGTCTTATCCGATCTGCCGCGACCTCGACCAGCAGACGCAATTTTTCGAGGGCGTATTTTGCCGCGCGCTGACAACGGTCAATTTATCAACAGGCGGCGATTATCATCCTGCTGCGGCGGAAATTGTGTCCGGCAACTACTTTTCGGTGCTCGGAGTGGGACCTGCTTTAGGGAGGGTCCTGGCGAACGCCGATGACGGTGCGCCGAACGCGAATCCGGTGGCCGTGCTTTCGTATGACCTTTGGAAAACTCAGTTCGCAGGTAGCCCGGATGTGGTTGGCCGTAAGGTCCTGGTGAACCGTCATCCGCTCACCATCATCGGCGTAGCTGCTGCGACGTTCCGCGGCATCGATGTGGGCGAGGTCCCATCGCTGTGGATTCCTGCGTCGATGTCGGCAGAAGCGATTCCTGGTTTCAACAATCGTCTGGAACGCCGCACGCGATGGATGCAGGTGCTGGGCCGCTTGAATCCAGGCATGACGTTGCTCAAGGCCCAAGCGGGGCTGCAACCCTGGTTCAAAACCATGCTGCAGGAGGACACGCGCCGTGCCGGATTTCCGGCAATCACAGCAGAACGCCGGCAACGATTCCTCAACTCGTCACTGGTGCTGACCGCGGCGCCGGAAGGTCATTCCGTACTGCGGCGGCGGTTGTTTGAACCGTTGTGGGTGCTGTTCGCCGCGACGGCAGTTTTGTTGGGTCTGGCCTGTTTGAACGTGTCCGGTCTGTTCCTGGCACGAGGGTCGGCGCGTGATCGTGAGATTGGCACAAGACTCGCTTTGGGCGCGTCGCGCGGGCGCCTGGGGCGGCAGCTTGTTGCCGACAGCCTGCTGATCGCGCTCGCGGGCGGCGCGCTTGGGACAGCAGCGGCTCCGGTCGCCGTACGGGCTCTGATCGCGCTACTTCCGCAGGGCACGGCCGCTAACGCTTTGCACGCGAGCATCGACTCGCAGCTGTTGCTCTTTGCGTTCACCATCAGCGTGGCAGCGGGCGTTTTGAGCGGCTTGGCTCCCGCGTGGCAGTCAGGGCGGCGCTCGCTGATGTCGTCGCTTCGGGAACGAGGCGGCACAGCGTTGGGCGGCGTCCGCCTTCGTAAGCTGATCGTCACCGCACAGATTGCGTTGACCCTGACGCTCGTTGTGGGCGCGGCATTGTTTGTCCGCACTCTGGATGCACTGGCGGCGAAAGGTCCCGGCTTCGAAACGTCAAGCCTCGTCTCATTCGGGATCGACTCGCTGCGCAGCGGATATTCCCCGCAGGAAGGAAATCGGCTGATTCGACGTATTGAGGAAGCAATCCGTGGCGCTCCGATCACGCGGGCATCCGCGGTGGCGCGGTTCGCGCTACTCACCGGTGGGAGTTGGAACAATTCCATGACAATCCTGGCGGGCAGAAGGATCACGTCTGACCGCGACGTGAATGAAAACGCTGTTACGCCGGGTTTTTTTCAAACCATGGGGATAAAAATCATTGCGGGCCGAAACTTCGACGAACGGGACGCGCGGGGACCCGGCGAGTCCGGCCCGCGCTCGGCGATCGTGAACCAAGCGTTCGTGAAGCGCTACGTGGGAGCGCGGAATCCCCTCGGCGTGCGAATCTGTGAGGGCTCCGGACCGGATGCGAAGCCGAACATTGAAATTGCCGGCGTCGTGTCGGACTTTAGTTATCGCGGACTTCGCGAGGAATCGGAGCAAGCGTATTTTCCGTTTTTCGAAGGCGAAGCGGCCGGCGGAACCTTTTACGTGAGGGTTCGCGGAACAGCGGAATCTTCGTTCCAATCGCTTCGTGCGATTGTGCGCAGCATCGATCCGACGCTACCGATGACCGATTTCCGCACATTAGATGAACAGGTCGATCGATCATTGAATACCGAGCACATGCTAGCGACGCTGTCCAGCAGCTTTGGCACGCTGGCGCTGTTGCTCTCGCCTGTCGGCCTCTATGGCGTGATGTCTTTTGTCGTTACGCAACGCACGCGCGAGATCGGGATCAGGTTGGCGCTTGGCGCCAGGCGTTGGTCTGCAATCTGGCTGGTGTTTCGCGATGCGCTGGCGATGATCCTTGCAGGAATAGCCATCGGTCTGCCGGTTGCCTGGGCTTTGGGACGGCTGGTGCAATCGCAGCTATATGATGTGAAACCCTACGACCCCGCGGCAATCGCGATCGCGATTGTGGTGCTCTGTTTGGCAGGCTTGGGCGCCGCACTCATTCCCGCGCATCGCGCGTCGGGCGTAAACCCGACAGACGCATTGCGCGTTGAGTAGCATGTCGGTGCAACGAGGAATCTAGGCGTCCATCTTGTAAATCGTGAACCCCGTGAGCATCTTCGGATAAAAATCCGTCGATTTCTGCGGCATTACGCCGCCCGAAAACGCGACCTCCGCGACCTGCTCGATGGGCGTGGGCTCCAGCAGGAACGCCGCCTGCGCGTTCCCTTCCGAAACGCGCGCCACGGCAGGCTCGATGCCGCGCACGTATGAGATGTAGCTCTCGTTCCGCACCGCGTCTTCATTGATGCCGAGCACGCCTTCGAGCAGGTTGCGGTGCAGGAAGGTGACGTCCAGATCGCCGTTCGCGCGTGCGCGGTCGATCAGGTAGACGCGATTGCCCTTGTCGAGCGCGATGCCGACGCGCAGACGGTCGCGCGCGGGTTGCGCGAAGACGCTCTTCAGTTCGGCGAGGGAGGCCAACTCACGCGCGCCGCTCGCGTCGATCAGTTTGCGCGCGTCGAAGTTGGGTACGTTGGCCAATACGCGGTGCGTCGCCAGGATGCGCAGCCCCGGCGAGTGCATATTCACGAACGTCATCATGACGCTGCGGGCGGCTTCCATGTCGGCGTTGGCGTTGCGGAAGGCGAGCGCGGTTTCGTAGCGGTGATGGCCGTCGGCGATGAGCAGCTTGCGGTCCGCCATGGCGTTCTGAATTGCGCGCACAGCCTGCGGGTTCGCAACCCGCCACACGCGGTGTATGGTGTCGTATTCGTCGTTCACTTCAGCGTCGGGAGCGCGGTGCGTCTCTTCGTCCAAGATGCGCTCGACGTGCATCTCGGCATCGTCGTACAGCATGAAAATCTGCCCAAAATGCGCGTGGGTGTGCTTGAGCAGATCCATGCGGTCGCGCTTCGGTCCGGAGAGCGTCTGCTCATGGCGATGCACGATGCCGGCCTCGTACTCCTCCAATGCGCCGAGCCCGATGAAGCCGCGCCGCACGAGTTTCTCGTTGCCGTTCGGAACGGTGAACTCCTGCGAATAGGCGTAGAAGCCGGGTTCGCGGTCCTGCACCAGTATGCCGGAGGCGATCCAGTCGCGCAGGTGCTGCGCGGCGCGCGTGTACACGTTGTGCGAATCGTCGTCGCTCGGGAAGCGCTCACCTAGAATCACACGCACCAGGTTGTGCGGGCTCAGCGACAGATAGCGCGCCTGCATGTCGGGCGAAATCTTGTCATAAGGCTGCGTAACGAGGTCGGAAAGACGGCCCGCCTGGGCGGAGTAATGGTATGCGGAGAACGGAAAAATGCGTGCCATGTTTACGGAAAATTCAGGGTAACATTTGGGCATGTCCGTCTCGATCGCCACACTGAAAATGCATCTGAATTATCACGAGTGGGCCGGCGCACGGCTGCTCGACGCCGCCGCGCAGTTGAGCGACGAGGAACTGGATCGCGACTTCGGAACGGCCGATAAGAGCGTCGTCGGAACGCTGGGGCACGTGTTCGCGGCGGACCGCATCTGGTTCGAGCGCGTACAGGGCGCGGTGAAGTCGACGCGCCTCGACGATTTTGAGCGCACGCTCGCGTACCTGCGCGTGGAGTGGCCGGCGGTGTTGGAGCGCTGGAAGGAATGGGGGGCGGCGCTGACGGAGGAGGGTGCACTGCGTGAGCTTTCGTACGTGGACTTGAAGGGCAACGCGTGGAAGAGCCCGCTGTGGCAGGTGGTGCTGCATGTGGTCAATCATGGAACGCATCATCGCGGCGCGGTGTCGGGCTTTTTGCGGTCGATGGGGAAGACGCCGCCGGTGCTGGATTTGATGGCGTATTACCGGGCGCAAGGGGCGACGGCGGCGGGGCGGTAGGCAGCAGGCTAAGGACAGCCAGCTAGTAGATGGAGGGTTCACCGGGCGGGCGCGTTTTCCAGCGGCGGTGAATCCACAGCCATTCCTCGGGGTGCTCGCGGATTACGGATTCGAGCAGGCCATGCAGACGCGCCGTCGCGGACGGAACATCGCCGGTCATGTCGACGGCGGGGTGGAAGCGCAGGATGTAGCGCTGCTCGCGATCCGACCACAGCGCGAAGCCGGGGACGACGGAAGCGCCAGTCCGCGCGGCGATCTTGACGAACGCGGTCCCGGTGCACGCCGGGGTGCCGAAGAAGTTGATGAACACGCCCTCGTTCGCCATCACGTTCTGATCGATGAGAATCCCGACCGCATCGTTGGCGTGCAGCGCGCGCAGGATCGCCCGTCCGGCGCCCCATTTGCCGATCAGCTTGTTGCCCGATAGCGTGCGGTAGCGCTCCACGACGGCGTTAATGCCGGCGTTGTCGAGCGGGCGGACTACGACGTGCATGGGCTCTGACAGCAGCGCGTGTGCGAAGGCGCTCAACTCCCAGTTGCCGAGGTGGGCGGTGGCGAAGAGCACGCCCTTGCCGCGCGCTTTTGCCTCCAAATAATGTTCCAGGCCGTCGTAACGGATCAGGTCCGTGATGTTGTGGCGATCGAGGCGCGGGAAGCGCGCGAATACACTCATCATGCGCGCGAGCGACGAGTACATCGCGTCTACAATGTCGTTGCGCTCGTCGCGCGGCATCGCGGGCCAGGCGAGCTCGAGATTCCGCAGTGCGATGCGCCGCAGACGGGGCACGCTAATGTCGAAAGCACGTATGTACGCACGCGCGGCGGTTGGGGAATGCGCGGCGGTGCTGAGTGCCAGGCGAAATAGCGCGGACGTCACTCGATCCAGCCGCCGCCCAGGACGACATCGCCGTCGTAAAACACTGCGCCTTGGCCGGGTGTGATGGCGCGCTGGGGATCGTCAAACGTTGCGCGTACGCGGCCGGAGCGGAGCGGCTCGATGCGCGCGGCGGCCGCTGTATGCTTGTTGCGGATCTTCACTTGAGCGCGTAGCGGCTCTTCCGGCGCCGCGATCGAAATCCAGTTCACCTGGCGTGCGATCAAATCATCTCGCAGTAGCTCATTGCCGTGGCCGACGATGACGCGCTGCGAGGCGGGCTCGGTCGCGATAACGTAGAGCGGCTCGCGCGCCGCGATGCCCAAGCCGCGGCGCTGGCCGATGGTGTAATGATGCACGCCGGCGTGCTCGCCCAGCACGCGGCCCGCGGTGTCAACAATTTCGCCAGCGGTTTCGCCGCGCGCAATCCCGCGCTCGCGGAAATACGCGTCGATGAACGCAGCGTAATCGCCGTTGGGGACGAAGCAGATCTCCTGGCTGTCGGGCTTGTTCGCGACCGCGATGCCCAGCTCGCGCGCGAGCGCGCGCACCTGGTCCTTGTTGTAGCCGCCGAGCGGAAACACGGCGCGCGAAAGCTGGTCCTGCGTGAGACCAAACAGGAAATAGGTCTGGTCCTTGCCGTGGTCGACGCCGCGGAGGAGCTGCCAGCGGCCGTTCGGCTCATCGAAGCGCACGCGCGCGTAATGCCCGGTGGCGATCGTCTCGGCGCCGATGCCCGCCGCCATATCGAGAAACTGATCGAACTTGACGAAGTTGTTGCAGAGCGTACACGGGACCGGCGTGCGGCCGGAGAGATAGTCGTCGATGAACGGCTGAACGACGTCGCGCTCGAAACGGTCTTCGAAGTTCACAACATAGTACGGAATACCGAGCTGCTGCGCGACGTAGCGCGCGTCGTAGACGTCGTCGAGCGAGCAGCAGCGGCCAACGACGCCGCCCTCCGGCTGCAGCTCGGGCAGGCGGCGCTGGTTCCAGAGCTGCATCGTCAGGCCCGCGATGCGACGCCCTTCGCGCTGGAGCAGCGCGGCGACGGTGGAGCTATCGACGCCGCCCGACATGGCGACGGCGATTAGGGCGTCGCTCATGACACACTCACCGGGTATACGGGCGACAGCTTTCGCAGATGGATGACGGACTCGATGACAGCGTTTGCGAGCTCGTCGATTTGCTCCGCCGTGTTTTCGCGGCCGAGAGAAAAGCGCACGCTGCCTTTGGCTCGCTCGCGGCCTGCGCCGATGGCCAGCAGCACGTGCGACGGCTCGACCGCGCCGCTGGAACATGCCGAACCGCTCGAGACCGCGAAACCGCGCAGGTCGAGCGCGATCACGACCGCTTCGCCCTCGATGCCGTCGAAATATACATTTGTCGTGCCGGCGATGCGCGGCGCGCGCGCGCCATTCACGCCAGCGTCCGGGAGAGCCGCTGTTATGCGCCGCTCCAGGCGGTCGCGCAACGCACTGAGCCGCAGGGCTTCGCCAGCCATCTCCGATTGCGCCAGCTCACACGCGAGGCCGAAGGCGACCGCGCCGGGCACGTTCTCAGTTCCCGCGCGGCGCTCACGCTCATGTCGGCCGCCGAACAGCACCGGCTGCAGATGGACGCCGTCGCGCACGTATAATGCGCCGATGCCTTTTGGAGCGTAGAGCTTGTGGCCGCTGATCGAATACAGATCGATGCCAAGTTCGCGGACGTTGATCGCCAGCTTACCCGCGGCCTGTACGCCGTCGCAATGAAACAGCGCGCCGGCTTCGTGCGCGAGGGCGGCGATTTCGCGAACCGGCTGCACGGTGCCGATCTCGTTATTGGCGTGCATGACCGAAACCAGCACGGTGTCGGGGCACAGCGCGCGGCGTATCTGGTCAGGGTCTACGAGGCCGCTCGATGCGACCGGAACGTACGTCACGGCAACGCCTTCGCGCTCCAATTGCGCGCAGGCGCTCAGCACCGCGGGGTGTTCGATGTGCGTGGTGACGACGTGCTTGCGGTCGCGCTCGGACGCGCGCACGGCGCCGAGGATCGCGAGATTGTCTGACTCGGTGCCGCCGCTGGTAAACACTACCTCCCGCGCATCGCAGGCAAACAGGGCCGCTACGCGCCGGCGCGCGGCTTCGAGCTGCTGCTTCGCGATCTGTCCATAATGATGGATACTGGAGGCGTTGCCGTACACTTCGGCCGCGGCGCGCGTGAAGGCATCGAGAACTTCGGCTCGCACGGGCGTAGTCGCGTTGTGATCAAAGTAGTACGGCGGCACTGGCTCTAAATCTCAGTTTGGCATAGCCGTTACGATGCCCGGCCGTCTCATTACGCTCACGACAGATTTCGGCGTTACGGACCATTACGCCGGCGTTTTGAAGGGCGTTATCGCGGCGATCGCGCCGCTGGCGCGCGTGGTCGATATCACGCACGACATCGCGCCGTACGAGATCGCCGAAGGCGCGTTCACGATCGATCAGGTGAGCCGGTATTTTCCGAAGCGCACGATTCATGTCATCGTGGTGGACCCGGGCGTCGGCTCCGAGCGGCGTGCAATTCTGGCCGAGGCGCACGGGCAATTTTTCGTTGCGCCCGATAACGGCGTGCTGGCGATGATGCTGGCGCGCGAACCGAAGCCGCGGGTCC
Source organism: Bryobacteraceae bacterium (assembly GCA_025929455.1). Next base: position 8,957 of record JAICMB010000070.1, read on the forward strand.
GTCATATCACCAACGACAAATATTTTCGTCACCCGGTAAGCAACACCTTTCACGGTCGCGATATCTTTTCGCCAGTGGCGGCGCATTTGGCGGCGGGTGTTGCGCCTGCGCGCTTCGGGCCGCGCATTGACGATTACCTGCGCCCGCGCTCGTTCGCGCCGGTTCGGACGGGCAAGCGCGTGTGGACCGGGACGGTGTTGAAGGTGGACCGCTTCGGGAACTGCATCACAAACTTTCCAACCGCGGATTTTCCGGAGCTGGCGCTCCGGCATTTTGAGATGCTGGCGGGCATTCAGGCCGTGACGAAGTTCGCTCGTTTCTTCAGCGAGAGCACGCCGGGCGAGCTGTGCGTCATGCCCGGAAGCTCCGGGTTTTTAGAGATTGTGGCCAATCAGACGCCGGCGGCGAAGGCACTCGGAATATCGAGCGGCGCGCCGGTAGAGCTGACGGTTTATTGAGATACCTGATTACGCTAGAGGAGAAATAAAATGCCTCTGCCAACCATTCCACCCGACAACCCGGAACGCACTCTTACGCTGGTGCAAGCCGACACGCTTTCTCACATCGGATTGGTGGGCGATACCTACACCATCACCGTTACGGGCGAACAGACCGCCGGACGGTTTTGCGTGATCGACATGCACATCCCGCCGGGTGGTGGACCGCCACCGCACCGGCATGACTTCGAGGAGACTTTTATCGTGCTCGAAGGCGAGATGGAAGCAACGTTCCGCGGTCAAAAGTCAATCGTGCGCGCCGGCTCGACGATTAATATTCCGGCCAATGCGCCGCACCAGTTTCACAATGCCTCCGCCAAACCCGTACGGATGCTTTGCATCTGTTCTCCAGCGGGACAGGAAAACTTCTTCCGGGAGGTTGGAGTGCCGGTCGCCACCCGTACGACCGCTCCGCCAAAGCTAGACCCGAAAGAACAGGCGGCGTTTATCGATAAGGTGAAGGCCCTCGCACCCAAATATCGCACCGAGCTTCTTAGAGAGGCGTAGCCCCGGCGCTACGCACGGGCAAAAACCGGCGGGTTGCGCTACTCAGGCGGTCTGGATGCGGGCGACGGCATCGAGGCCGCGCTCGGCTATTTCGATCTCGCGCATCCGGAATTTTTGGATTTTGCCGGTGACGGTCATGGGGAATTCCGTAACGATGCGGATGTACTGCGGGATTTTGAAGTGTGCAATCTGGCCGCGGCACCAGTCGCGGATTTCTTCTTCCGTCGCGGCCGAGCCGGCTTTGAGTGAGACCCAGGCGGCGACAGCCTCGCCCAGTTTTTCATCGGGCACGCCGAACACTTGCACGTCGGCAATGGCGGGGTGGGTATAGAGGAACTCTTCAATTTCGCGCGGGTAGACGTTTTCGCCGCCGCGGATGATCATATCCTTGACACGCCCGGTGATGCGGAAATAGCCGTCGGGGCGCATGGCCGCGAGGTCGCCGGTATGGAGCCAGCCCTCGGCGTCGATGGCGCGGGCGGTGGCCTCGGGGTCCTC
>JAICMB010000242.1 GCA_025929455.1 Bryobacteraceae bacterium
ACCTCCGTGCGCGATTGCAGCAGCGGGAGAGCGTCGGAGTAGTACAGCGGCACCAGCGCAAGCAAAGCAGCGAGTGCGATCTCGCCGGTCGCTGAAAGCGGAACTGTCCAGCGTTGTGCGGTTGCGTGATGCAGTGGAACGGCGTCGTCGAACACACCGGAATAGACACCCCGATGTGCGACGGAGTTCCCGCGCTTATCTGGATGCCTTTACTCGGGTGTGATCAGCACGCGCGGTGGAAGGCGCCAGCCATTTGCACCCATAATGAAATAGAACGTGTAAGATCTTGCTTCGGGGCGATCCCAATACGAAAGCGGCGGACCCTAAACGGTGACGGGTCCTCGCATTCGCTACGCCATCCTAAAGCGACCAGCACCGCAATCAACCAGCACCGCAGCCCTAAACAGCGACGGTATAGTGTGCAGCGAAATTACGCCCGCTCTTGTTTGCCCACTCGCCGTTAATCCACACTCCCCATCCTTTCTCGACTCCCTCTCGAATCCGAGTGACGGAAAGCCGCTGTTCCGCGGTTGCGAGTACTGGCGGGTGCGGCGTTCCTCTGAAAACGTTCTCCAACCGGATAGCCCTCGGCTCTGAGCGGCGCTGAGCATTTGCAAGCAAGGCGACAAAAGCAGCGAGAGAGCGACGATCGCACGCTAAACATCATACGAGTTCGTCGCACGCGCCAAACGCGAACCCACTCCCGCCATGTCTCTCGCCAATGCTATCCTGAGAACGTCCTGTTAGAGGCGCGGAGGCCATGAGTAAATGCTGCAGGATTCCGGGTAGCTCCGGAGCGGCGTTGAAAGGGGCATTACTTCCGCCGAAACCGGCGGGGTCAATCGATCCCGGCAGCTACGCGAAGCCGGTTGGGGGGCCAGGCTAAATCCTGCCCACTGTCATCCGAGCGGCGTAGTGTTTTTTGCTGCGAGCCAGGATGGAGCGCTACGGGATCGGACGCCGCCCCAAACGCGCGTACTGTCTCCCCGCCCATTACAGCTCGGATGCTCTGGCCTGATGCCGGTAAGCGCCATGCATCAACTTTTCGCACTCACGCGCGCTCTGGTGGACATCGAATCCATCACCGAGAACGAGCGCGCCGTTGCCGAATTCTACTGCTCGCAATTGGAGCCGCTTGCACGCCAGCACAGCGGCCGCCTCGAACGCTTGCCCGTTGATGGCGGGCGCTTTAACGTGTTCGCCGCCTGGGGCGATCCGGTCGTGACTTTGTCCACGCACATGGACACGGTGCCGCCGTTCTTCCCATCGCGCGAAGACGACGACTTCATCTGGGGCCGCGGCTCGTGCGACACCAAGGGCATCGCCGCCGCCATGATCACGGCCGTGCGCGACCTGCTAACCGCCGGCGTTCGCGGGGTTGCGATTCTTCTCGTCGTTGGGGAAGAGCGCAATAGCGCGGGCGCGTACGCGGCCTCGCGCGACCCGCGGGGATCGCATTTCCTCATCAATGGTGAGCCGACGGAGAACAAGCTCGCGCTCGGGTCTAAAGGCGCGCTGCGCATCGAACTGGTCGCGCGCGGCAGGATGGCGCATTCGGCTTATCCGGAGCTGGGCGAATCGGCGATTGAAAAATTGCTGGACGCGCTTGTCGCCGTTCGTGCAATACCGCTCCCGCGCGATCCCGTACTTGGCGCTAGCACGATGAACATCGGCGTCCTCTCGGGCGGGCGTGCGCCCAACATCGTGCCCGACCAGGCCAAAGCGGAGTTGATGATCCGCCTCGTCGACGATGGCATGTCCACTCGCGACGCGAGTCGCAGCGCCGCGCAAGGCAAAGTGGACGTAGATGAAGTGCTCGCGATTCCGGCGCTGCGCCTGGGGTCGCTGCCCGGTTTTGAAACCACGGTTGTCGCGTTTACAACCGATATCCCGGCGTTTGGTGGCGCGTGGGGCCAGCCGTATCTGATCGGGCCTGGCTCCATTCACGTCGCGCACACCGCCGAAGAGCGCATCCCGAAAAAAGAACTCGTCGAAGCAGTCGAAATTTACAAAACGATGGTGAGAAAGTTACTGAAATGAACGGAAACGGCAAGATCGAAGTAGGCGTGCTGGGCGCCACCGGTATGGTGGGCCAGCACTTCGTCAAGTTTTTGCAGAGTCATCCCTGGTTTGAGCTGACCTGGGCCGGGGCGAGCGACCGCTCGGCCGGCAAGAGATACCGCGAGGCCACGTCGTGGCGGCTCGACGGCATCATGCCCGCCCCGGTGGCGGACCTGACCGTGCAAGATTGCAAGCCCGGCAACGCACCGCGCTTGCTGTTCTCGGCTATGGATGCATCCGTCGCGACGGAAATCGAACAGGCGTTCGCAAGAGCCGGACACATTGTCGTTTCCAATTCCAAAAACCACCGCATGGACCCCGACGTCCCGCTGCTCATCCCCGAAGTGAATGCGGAGCATCTCAAGATCATTCCACTGCAGCAGCGCCGCCGCGGGTGGAAAGGGCAGATTGCGACCAATCCCAACTGCTCGACCATCGTGCTCTCATTGGCGCTCGCGCCGCTGAAGCCGTTCGGCATCACGCGCGTCCTCGCCACCACCATGCAGGCCATCTCCGGCGCCGGTTATCCGGGTGTCGCGTCCATGGACATCAACGGCAACGTCATCCCGTACATCGGCGGCGAAGAAGAAAAGATGCAGCAGGAGACGCAGAAGATCCTGGGCGATTTCACCGGCGACGCGATCCGCCCGCTGGACGCGAAGGTGAGCACGCACTGCAACCGCGTTGCAGTCGTCGACGGCCATATGGTCGCGACCAGCGTCGAGCTTTCGAAGAAGCCGGCGCTCGCCGAGATCATCGCCGCGCTGAACTCGTTCCAGGGCGTTCCGCAACAGCGCAAACTGCCGAGCGCGCCGCCGCAGCCCGTCATCTACATGGATCAAAGCGATCGCCCGCAGCCCCGCCGCGATGTGGAGCGTGAAAATGGGATGGCGGTGTTCGTTGGACGCGTGCGGGAGTGCCCCGTGCTCGATGTGAAGTTCATGGCGCTCGGCCACAACACCGTTCGCGGTGCTGCCGGCGCGGCCGTGCTCAATGCCGAACTGATGTATTCCGAAGGAATGCTGGACTGATGATCGTCATGAAATTCGGCGGCTCCTCGGTGGAGTCCGCCGCCGCAATCGAGCGCGTCCGCGCTATCGTCGAGAGCCGGCTTTGTCGCCATCCGATCGTGGTCGTGTCGGCGATGGGAAAGACCACCAATAAGCTGCTCGCCATTGCGCGCGCGGCCGTTAGCGGCAATCGCGACGGCGCGCTCTCGCAGTTGCTCGCACTCCGCGACTTTCATCTACGCGAGTCCGGCATGGAGCGCACCGTCGATGAACACTTTCAGGAACTCGGTGAATTGGTCAAAGGCCTCGCCATTCTCGGCGAATTGACGCCGCGCTCGATCGATGCGATCTCCAGCTTTGGCGAGCGGCTTTCGAGTTTGATCGTTACGAATCGCTTTCAGCATCACGGCATGAAGGCGGTTCACGTGGACGCGCGCAAGCTGATCGTCACGGACCGCCGCCACACGCAGGCTCTGCCGCTTTACGACAAAACGTACGCGCGCTTGGCGGAAACGATTCCGCCGCTCGCGCGCGATCACGTAGTGGTCATGGGCGGCTTCATCGCGTGCACCGAAGACGGCGTCACCAGCACGCTCGGCCGCGGCGGCTCCGATTTCACGGCGGCCATCGCGGGCGCAGGCATCGGCGCGGAAGAGATTCAGATCTGGACCGATGTGGACGGCATGCTCACCGCCGATCCGCGCGTTATTCCCGGCGGTCATCGCGTCAAGGCTATCTCATTTTCCGAAGCCGCCGAGCTCGCCTATTTTGGTGCGAAAGTGCTGCACCCGTCCACCGTGCTGCCCGCCATCGAGAAGAATATTCCGGTGCTCATCCTGAACTCGCGGAATCCCGCGAACGAAGGCACGCGCATTATTGCGGACGCCGTGCCGAGCAGCAACCCCGTCAAGGCCATTGCCTGTAAAGAAAACGTCACGGTGCTGAATGTTCGCTCCACGCGCATGTTTATGGCGCACGGTTTTCTACGGCGTATCTTTGAAGTGTTCGATCGCCACGAGCTTCCGGTCGATATGGTTTCGACTTCCGAAGTCAGCGTGTCGCTCACGATCGAGTCCGCCGCCGGTCTCCCCGGCATCATCGCTGTGCTGAGCGATTTCTCCGAGGTCACCGTCGACCAGAATCAATCCATCATCTGCATGGTCGGCGAAAATATCCGCGACACGCCCGGTGTCGCCGCTCGCATTTTCAGCGCGCTCGGCGGTATCAACGTCCGCATGGTTTCGCAAGGCGCATCGGCGCTGAATTTCGGGCTCGTTGTATCCCAGGAGGACCTGCAAGAAGCCGTCGGCCGCCTTCACGCCGCGTTCTTCGCCGACGTCGATCCCGCCGTCTTCGACCCCGCACCCGTAGGGCAGGCAGTCTTGCTGCCTGCCCATTCGGCCGCGACGCAGAAACCTGCGATTCATGCATAGAGCGCCTGTAGCGGCTGTTCCCGTGTGCGCGCCATGGGGCAGTTATGTCTGACCGCCTCGCCATCATCGGCTACGGCAAAATGGGCCACATCATCGAGCAACTCGCCCCGCAATATAACTTCGCCGTCGCGGCCATCCTCGACCACGACCGTGACGAGCCCCTCGACAACATCGACGCCGCCATTGAGTTCACTACGCCCACAGCCGTGCTCGACAACATCCGCAAACTCGCGGCGCGCCGCATTCCCGCGGTCGTCGGCACCACCGGCTGGCTTGATCACCTCGATGAGGCCCGGCACATCATCGCAACCAGCGACTCCGCGCTGGTGTGGAGCCCCAACTTCTCCATCGGCATAAACGTGTTCACTCGTCTCGCATCGGAAGCTGCGCGCCTGCTCGCGAACGAAGCCGAATACGAAGCCTGGGCCTGGGAAATCCACCACAGCGCCAAGAAAGACGCGCCGTCGGGCACGCTGCTGAAGCTAGTCGACGCCATGAACGCCGCCGGCTATACCCGCCGCATCGACATCAGTTCCAACCGCGCGGGCGCGCACCCCGGCACGCATGAGATCGGCTTCGATTCCTCCGCCGACACCATCACAATTCGCCACACCGCCCGCAGCCGCGAGGGTTTCGCCCGCGGCGCTCTCAAAGCGGCACAATGGATTCGAGGACGACAAGGCTTCTTCGAGTTCTCCAGCGTTCTCTTCGGTCGGGAGAGTTAGCAATGATATTTCAAGGCTGCGGCACCGCTTTAGTCACGCCGTTTCAAGAAGACGGCCGGCTCGATGAAAACACCCTGCGCACGCTCGTAAAACGCCAGCTTGGCGCGGGCGTCAATTTCCTGGCGCCGTGCGGCACCACCGGCGAAAGCCCGACACTGTCGCACGACGAACACCTGCGCGTGGTAGAGATTACGGTCAGCGAAGCGCGCGGCAACGCACCCGTGCTCGCCGGGGCCGGCGGCTACAACACGCAGCACGTCATCGATCTTGCCAACGAGCTGAAAGGCATGGGTGTGCAAGGCATTCTCTCGGTGACACCTTATTACAACAAGCCCACCCAGGAAGGCCTGTACCAGCACTACCGGGCGATCGCGAACGCGGTGCAATTGCCTATCGTCGTGTACAGCGTGCAATCGCGCACCGCTTGCAATGTCGAAGCGCAAACGCTGAAACGTCTGTCGGAGATCGATTACATCGTCGGCGTTAAAGAAGCGTCCGGCAACATCGCGCAGCAGGCGGCGATTCTCAACCAGGTGCC
>JAICMB010000512.1 GCA_025929455.1 Bryobacteraceae bacterium
CTGCTCGCAACCCGCGGCGGTTTCGACCAGGTCTACAATCTCGCAGCTGATATGGGGGGAATCGGGTACATCACGGCCTTTCACGCCGATATCGCGCGGAACAATATATTGATCAACGCCCACATGTTAGAGGCCGGCCGCGCCAACGGCGTAGGCCGGTTCCTATTTTCGTCGTCAGCCTGCGTGTACGCCCAGAGCAAACAGCGCAACGCCGACGTGACGCCGCTCCGCGAAGAAGATGCATTCCCCGCCGAACCGGAGCCGGGCTACGGTTGGGAGAAGCTTTACGCGGAAGAACTCTGCCGCTATTATCGTCACGACTACGGCTTTGAAACGCGCATCGTGCGTTTCCATAACGTCTATGGGCCGCTGGGCACGTACGAGGGCGGAAAAGAAAAAGCGCCGGCAGCTATCTGCCGCAAGGTGGCGCTGGCCCGTGACGGCGACACCATAGAAGTCTGGGGCGACGGTGAACAAACGCGCTCGTTTATGTACATCGATGATTGCGTCGAAGGCCTTATCCGTATTATGGCGTCGGATCACCACGACGCACTCAACCTGGGTACGGACGAACTCGTCACGATCAATCAGCTAGTCGACTTGGTGGCCGGCGTCGCTGGGAAACTGATCAATACGGTCCATAACCTTACCGGTCCACAAGGGGTTCGCGGACGTAACAGCGACAACAGCCGCCTACGAGCTGTGCTTGGTTGGGAGCCTTCGATAGTTCTCCGGCAGGGCCTCGCCGTGACATATCCGTGGATCGAGGACCAACTTCGCGCGGCCGGCCGGCTGGAATCACAGCAAGCTGTTCATGCAGCGGCCTGACACGGAGTCGAGAGGATCGAATGCTTTACGCCGACTCGACCGGTGCGCCATGCTTCAAGGTGCTTGGTGTGCGCGTGTTCGCCGTCCAAATTCCCGACGTCATCGCGCAAATGGAGCGCTGGATCGCCAAGCGGGACGGCTGCCACACCGTCGCGGTTACGGGCATGCACGGCGTCACGGAGGCGAATCGGCACGCCCGTTTTAAGCGCGTGCTCAATTCGAGCAGTCTCGTCATACCTGACGGCATGCCCTTGGTCTGGATCGCACGCCGCAAGGGGCACCCCCTTCGGCGGCGCACCTACGGCCCGGAGTTGATGGATACCTTCGTCCGAACAACTGGACCAAAATATCGGCACTTTCTTTATGGCGGTAAGGACGGCGTTGCTGACCGCCTGGCGCGTACCCTGGCTGCTCGCTATGGCGCGAAGATCGCGGGCGTTTACTCGCCTCCCTTCCGCCCCCTTAGGCCGGAAGAGCGCGACGACGTTATAAAGACAATCAACTCTTCGAATGCGGACGTGCTTTGGGTCGGCCTGAGCACGCCCAAGCAGGAAATCTGGATGGATGAGTATAAAGACCGGCTGCGTGTTCCGGTTGCGCTAGGTGTCGGAGCCGCGTTCGACATCAACAGCGGATTGGCAAAACAAGCGCCGCCATGGATGCGCGAGCACGGCTTCGAATGGCTGTTCCGTCTGCTGAGCGAGCCGCGTCGATTGTGGCGCCGCTACTTACTGTATGGCCCTGAATTTGTCTTCAACGTAGCTTGTGAACTTTTGTCTGTGCGAAAGTTCGAATAGCGGCCGCATTGGCCGAGCGCGACGCCTTCCGATCCGGTTCCATTTCGGCCTCAGCAGAGTCGGTGTCGAACAGCGGATCGCCCGCATTTGCGCTCGGGTTGGCGCCCAACCGGCAGGCGCGCTTGGCGCACTTGTGCAGTTCGACGATACCTCGGCCGTTGGGCCCAGGAGATCGCCACTATGTGGCGCTTCACGCCGAACAACGGCCTCACCGAGAGATTCCACAACAACATGGAACTCCTGCAACCTCAATCCTACGGCTCTCGTACGTCTCGCTATGACTGCGAGTTAGGGTAATGTGTTCTATGGCGGATACGCCATGAATGGCGTAGTTCCCCAAGTCTCAGAAACGAATGTTACCCATGTGTCCGGAATGGATACGAGAGATTTGGTCGGGGCGAGAGGATTCGAACCTCCGACCTCCTGGTCCCGAACCAGGCGCTCTAGCCAGGCTGAGCCACGCCCCGAAGCAGGTGAGCTAACTTTCCTATTCTATCGCCCGCCGCGTGCAGCCGCAAACTGCACGCGAATCGGGCGGGCCCGCGCTGGACCACAGGCCCGCTATTACGACGGTTTTACGCCAGCGCCGGCTGGCCGGCGCCCGCTTTCGCGTACCACGGTTTCGCGCTACGGATGGCGTTGTTCACGGCATCGATGTTCTTCACGCCTTCGCCGGCAAGCCAGTCTTCCAGGGCTTTCACTCCGCTCTTCGCGTAGGCCGCCACGCCGTCCTTCCACGTTGCACGTCCGCACAGCACGCCCGAGTAATCCGTCCCCGCCTCAGTCGCCATGTTGAGCGATTCGACGAACTGCGCATTGCTCACGCCGGCGCTCAAATAGATGAACGGCTTCTGTGCCACCTCCGCGGCTTCGCGGAAATAGCGCAGCGCGTCGGCGCGCGTGTACGCCTTCTGGCCCTTGTAAACGCTCGAACCCTCAACGAAATTCGCGTTCACCGGCACTTCCACCTTCAGAATGTCGACTTTGTACTGCGGCTTCGAAAACTCCTGCATGCTGCGGATGACGATCTCGGGTTTGCGCTTCGCAAATTCGACGCCCTTCTCATCCCCGCCCTTCGGATCGTAGCCGACGAACTCCAGGAAGAACGGAATCTCGTTCCCTTCGCATTCCGCGCCGACACGCTCGATGAAGGCGTGCTTGATATCGTTGACTTGCTCGTCGTCGAACGGTGTGTAGTAAATCAAAATCTTCACCGCGTCCGCGCCCCAATTCTTGATGCGCCTTGCGGACACCGTCGGCAACAGGTCGGGCAGACGGCCCGGCTGCGTATTGTCGTATCCGCTCGCTTCATAGGCGAGCAGCAGTCCGCAGTTCTTCGCGCGCTGGTCCAAAATTCCGAGGCTGTATTCCGGATCGAGCAGAATTGCGCTGGCGTGCGGCGTCAACACGCGCACCACCGCGGCTTTAAATTCCGCCATCATGTCCACCGTGATCTGGGCGTCGCTGACGCCTTTCGCCGCCGCGATCATTTTCTGCAAACTGCCCCTCTGATCCATGGCAGCCGCGGCAATGACGCCGTGTTCGTTCGCAAGCGCGTTCATGTGGCGCAGCTTGCCCTGGGATAACTGCATATCTTCTCCTTCGGTGAGTTGGGTTCTCTATTTCAGTATAGAAAGCGCGCGAGGTCCCGTGCTAACCGGCGTCCCCGTTCGCCGCGCCGGCCGTGCGCCACTCGGGCGCTTGGAATGCGCGCGGCTCGACGTCGA
>JAICMB010000235.1 GCA_025929455.1 Bryobacteraceae bacterium
CAACATCGTCGAGCCATAGGGCGCAGGCGGCGATTGCTACAATAGCGATTCGGCTCGCCCGGGCGCGTAGCTCAGTTGGTTAGAGCGCCTGCTTCACACGCAGGAGGTCACAGGTTCGAGTCCTGTCGCGCCCACCATCCCCAAATCACTGAACTCTGCAGACTCTATGGCCGGCCGCAAAACTTTCTTCGGTAGCCGTGCACGACATTCTAGACTATAGGGACTTTTGTGGGTCGAGAGCGCACGAGCGCAGGTTACTGGTTCGGTCCGGACGGCGCTGTCGAGTTGTTTGCAGAATCACTCAGTGGTTGTTCGAACCACTGCAGGCCGATCGGGCCGTCCCCCGTGTTCGAGAACACCAACAAGGCTCCGTCCGCACCCATGAGCTTGCGGCCGGGACTTTTTTCGGCAATCTTCCATTCCGGCTTGTTTCGATCCAGGACCTCCAACTGGCCGGAGCCAAACGCCTGGCGGTAGAGAAGGCCATCGGACGTGAATGCCAGATTCACGTTGGGGTCGCCGCCGTGCTCAAGCCGCAGTCGGCGAATCAGCGTTCCATCCGAGTTCAGTTCAACCCACTCGGTCAGGGAGGAATTTTCGCCGGACCTCGCCAGGAGCCCCACCCTGTCTTTCGCGACCGCAATGCTGAGGCGCTGCCATCTGGAGCCGCCTGGTTCCAGGCCTTTCGGGAATAGAGAACGCGCCAGATAACGGCCGGCTTCCTTTCGGTCCGGGGTATACTTTCGAACCATCATGTAATCCTGCCGAGTCGCTCGGTCCGGCTTGACAGGGTCTCGCTCCCACCCGAATGACCACAGCGAATGATCTTCCGCATAGCTCAGGTTGCTGGGCATATAGAGACCCGTATTCAAGAAGCCTGTCTGACGGCCGTATCTGTCAAGAAAAACAATTCCGCCGCCGAATCCATCAGCGGTCCGATAGCCAACCGAGACTGCTGCAGAACCGTCGGAATCTATCGCGAGGCCCTGTGCTGACGTATTTTCCGCGTTCGGTATTTGGAGTACTGTGACGAACTTGGGATAGCCCGCGGGCGCAAACAATTGAACGTTCGTGTGGTCGAGGAAGAAGATGTACCCGTTCTGAAAACCCGGGACGGGCATGTTGGCAACGAGCGCTGCCTGAGAGGTGACTTCGCGCACTGGGAGGTCCGCGGCTATCGCAAATAGCGGCCCAAGGGCCAGGACCACGAGAGTTTTCAACGGGACCTCCTGTTGCTTCAGACGCCATTATCACGCCAAACGTGCAGGCAGGCCGAATCGCCCGGGATGTTATACAGCTCAAGAATTGTTCGGAGGTCCCTGCCATTCGGCCTCGGCACCGGCACCACAGCCGAGGCTTACCATCGTTACGGCCGAGCGTGCCGCATCGAGCGCGGGTTTATCCGAGCCGAATTGTTGCCGGTATGTGCCACGGCACGCTGCGCCTCGGTGCCGCGTCGAACGCGACTAAGTCGGCTCCAGTCACAACGACTTACTCGACGCAGAGTTACTCGATGCGCTGGCTGACATTCGGGAGAAAACGACTGTCTTGATTGACGCCGTCGAGGCCCGCGCCCTTCCTGCAAATCGCGCCCACGGCTAGTTTTTCCGCTGGGAAGAAATCTTTTAAAAAGCTACCGGTTTCGTGCAGAATGCCGCACACCGAACCATAGATATGCGTGAATTGGTGCTTGTGCGCTGAGATCGCGTATATTTCTTGTGACATCTCACACCTGCAGGCTGAACAGATCACATGGGCAGACGGTTGCGTTTTGCCGCGTGCTGGTAAATATCGATGCGCCCTTGATCCGTTGAGGTTCCTCCGCGGAACGCGGGTGAAAGGCACCAGTCGTGGGGCAAACCGCCCCTTCGGCGGGGTGAAAAAGTTCGGATCATTTTGCCTTCGCGTACGTATAAGCAGAGAGGGGTGAACCGGTTGGCGAGCGATCGTGGGAGGGTGCGCGCAGTTCTCACAGGCTTCGGTCTGTGGACGGTGTACGGGCTCTACTCCGCCTCACTGACCCACTCCCGCTTCGCGCTATTCGCGAAGCCGATGAGTTGGCGTTCTGCGCTCATTCTCGAATGCAGCTACGCCTACATCGCCGCCATCGTCACGCCGGCCGTGGTGTGGTGGGCGCGCGAATTCCGCCTCGAGCGCGGCAAGTTGCTGCGCAACGCGCCATTGCACGGCATCGCATCCTTCGTTTTCGCCGCCGTCACCAAAATCGCGTGGGACGTTCTGAACACGCAGGACTCGTTTGCGGAACCGCACATCACGGCGCTGGCCATCGCGCGGTCGGTCGCGCGGTCGCTCGACAACGGCGTGTCCCTGTACTGGCTGATCGTGCTGTTCACGTATGCCATCGATTACAACCGCCGCTATCGCGCCAGCCTCGTGCGGGCCTCCGAGTTGAGCGCCCAACTGGCGCGTGCGCAATTGCAGGCTCTTCGTATGCAACTCCACCCTCATTTCCTCTTCAACACGCTGCACGCGATCTCGGAACTGCTGCATGAAAACCCGTCCGCGGCGGAGCGCATGATCGTAGGCCTCAGCCGTCTGCTCCGCGTATCTCTCGACAACTCCGTCGCGCTCGAAATGCCGCTCGAGCAGGAGTTGGAATTTTCGCGCCTGTATCTCGATATCGAGCAGACGCGGTTCGACAGTCGCTTGCGAATAGAATATTTCATCGCTCCGGACACACTCGGCCTGATGGTCCCGAACCTGATTCTGCAGCCGATTATCGAGAACGCGATACGGCACGGGATCGCGCGGCGCGCCGCCGGAGGCCGCTTGCAAATCTCGTCGGCGATTGTCAACGAATGGCTGCTGTTGACCGTTTCTGACGATGGGCCCGGGCCGGGCGCCGACCTGCGCGAGGGAATCGGACTCACTTCCACCCGGGCGCGTCTCCAGCAGCTATACGGAGCTCAACAAAGCTTCGAATTTTCTGCCGCACCCGGCGGCGGTGCTTGCGTGGGCATTCGCATACCGCTGCGCAGATCTTCCGAGCTCGCGGCCGAACTGCCCGGGCCCCCGCTGGCCGCGGCACAAACCATGGAGGTGGCGCAATGACGAAAATTTCCGCACTGATTGTCGACGATGAACGCTTGTCCCGTCAGCGTATCCGGCGTATGCTGAGCGCCGACGGCGACGTAGACGTCGTAGGCGAATGCTCGAACGGCCGCGATGCCGTCGAGTTTCTAAAAACGTCCGCGCCGGACCTCATGTTTTTGGACGTTCAGATGCCGGAGTGCGACGGCTTTGCCGTGCTCGAAGCGAGCGCGCATTCCGTCCCGGCAACCATTTTCGTCACCGCTTACGACGAATATGCCTTGCGCGCATTCGACGTGCACGCGGTGGACTACCTGCTCAAACCTTTCGACGACGCCCGGCTCGCCGAAGCGGTGCGCCGCGCCAAGGATCACCTTGGCAAGCGCAACGCCAGCGCGGAACGGGACCGCCTGCGCCTGCTGCTCGAGGAACTGCAAAAAACGCAGCGCCGCCGCAAACGCATCGCGGTGCGCGCGGGTGAAAACGTGCTCCTGTTGCGCGTCGATCAGATCGACTGGATCGAGGCCGCCGACAACTACGCTAACCTGCACGTCGGTCCCGACAAATACCTGGTGCGCGAAACCATGAATAGCCTGGAGCACTCGCTCGATCCGGCTGCATTCATACGCGTGCACCGCTCCGCCATCGTGAACATCGACCGCATCAAGGCTCTGCAGCCCTGGTTCCGCGGCGATTACCGTATCGTTCTCAACACCGGCGAGCACATCACGCTCAGCCGCAGCTACCGTCAAAACCTGCAGAGCAAACTGCTCAACGCCTAGCGTTCCGCGCGCCGGCGGGCGCGCTCACCCGTAAACCTGCGTCGCTATACGTGCGCCTCGCCACGGCGTGCGTTCGGGCGCCACAAATCCGTTGCCGTAAACGCAAGGGAGCCATAACTTGGGCCAGGAGCGTTATGCCGTTGTTAGTTGCGTTTTTGGGAGCCATGGCGCTTTTAACGCCTTCGGAAGCAAACCCCTCCGCCATGATGAGCAGCGCCGTTCGCATGGAGGCGGAAGGCAACTTCACCGCCGCCGAAAAACTCATGCGCGAGGCGGTCGCAGTGCAACGCAATATGCCCGGCATCGCGCCGGCGGAACGCGCGGCGGCGCTGAACAACCTCGCTTCTCTGCTACAGGAAACCGGCCGGCTCGACGAAGCCGCCTCGGCTTATCGCGAGGCCGTGTCGGTGGCGGGAAGCGCTGGCGAGGCGGGCACGGTAGAACTGTTCGGCAATTTCGCCGTGCTCGAGCTTACTCGCGCGCATTACGACGCTGCCGCCGACCTGCTTCAACACGCGCTCGCTATGGTGAAGCGCGTCGAAGCTTCTCCGGGGCTGCTCACGGCGCGCTTACTCGCCTCCAACGCCCTCCTGGTCAAGCACAGAGGTCAATACGATCGCGCCGAGGAACTCGGCCTGGAAGCGCTTCGGATACAATCGGGCCGCGACGACAGGGCTGCGGCAACCACCCTGAATAATCTCGGCGACCTTTACTTCACGCGCGAACGGTTCACCACCGCGGCGGACTACTACGAGCGCTCTCTCGCGCTATGCAGGCGCGCTCGCGCGGACGGCGGCTACGATTGCGCCCAGCAGTTGAACAACCTTGCTCTGGCGGAAAATAAACTCGGGCGCTTCGACGAGGCCGTTCGCGACTTTTCCCAAGCCATCGACATCTGGCAAAAGCGGTACGGTCCCAAACACCGGCTGATCGCCGCCGCGCTCAATAACGAAGCGAACGCCTACGCGGCTCGCAAGGATTACAAAAAGGCACGCGCGCTGCTCGAACGCGCGGCTGCAATCTGGCGTGAAACGCTCGGCGAAGCGCACCCCGATTACGCCTCCGCGCTCGGCAATCTGGCGTCCGTCGTCATCGCGCAGCACAAGTTCGGCGAGGCCGAGCGGCTGGACAGGCAAGCGCTCGAGATCGATAGCAAAGCACTTCCCGCGGGTCATCCGAAACTGATTACCGACTACAACAACTTGGCGCTGGCCTGCCTCGCGCGCGGCAAGTACGAGGAGTCGGAGGCGCTGCTGACACGCGGGCTGGCCATGGCAGACGGGATTCCTGCCGCGAACCGCCCGTCCACGGCTTCGCTCGAGCTGAACTTCGCCGACCTGTTGCGCCGCGAGAAACGCTATCGGGAGTCCGCCCCGCATTACCAGCGCGCCATCGACATGTATCAATCGGCGCAGCCGCCGCAAGCGGGCCCGCTCCTCGCCGCACTCGACGGCTACACAGTCGTAATGAAAGCGGCCGGCGAGTTCGCCGCCGCCGAAAAGGCCGCCGCCCGCGCCACCTACGTCCGCGTGAAGCAGAAGCTCGGCGAACCCATCAGCTCATTTCGATAACACCCGTGGGGCGGGCGTCCACGCCTGCGGCGGGTATCCACACCCGCTCGCGCCGCCGTAAACGCATACCGCTTGTTGCGCCCACGCGCCCCGGGGAACACTCCTGCCGCTTGCGCTAGTTCGCGTAGTACCTTACGGCCATGCGCTCTGCCGCTTGGGACGCCTCCGCATACGACACTCGCTTCCGCTATGTAGCGGACTACGGAGCCGCGCTCATCGATATTCTCGACCCGCAGCCGCGCGAATGCATTCTCGACCTCGGCTGCGGCTCCGGACGGCTCACGAGTGAAATCGCCGCACGCGGCGCGCAGGTCACCGGCATCGATTCCTCGCCCGAGATGATCGCCGAAGCCCGGGCGCTCTTTCCGCAACTGCGCTTCGAAACCGCCGACGCACGCACTTTTCGCGCCGCGGAGCCCTTCAACGCCGTCTTCTCCAATGCCGTCCTGC
>JAICMB010000637.1 GCA_025929455.1 Bryobacteraceae bacterium
ACTCCAGTCCAACATGGCCCGGACTTGGAATCCGGCCGTTACACCCGATCGCGCGGTGACGGAGGCGGGCGTTCAGTATTCCTTCGAGCGGCAGGGTTCGCATTGGATAGTGAAGGCGGCGCTGCCAGGACGGGGCGCGATTTCGGCGCCGGTGGAAACGACGGTGGGCGGTGCGCGTCACGGAGTCAGCTTCCTCTTGCGACTGCACGAGGTGAACGGGCTGGCGCTCGAAAGGGCGCCGGTGCTCGAGGCGCGCTACCTCCAGAGCTCGCCGCTGCACAAGCTGGTCCTGTCGCCGGGCTTTCCGGCGGAGCCGCCTTCGACCTACGAGACGGCGCTGGGCCGGGCACTCAGCCCTTTATTTGAGCAAAAATGCTTGAGCTGCCATGGCGCGCCGCACGAGGGAACGGCGGAAAGCGGCGGGGTGCAGTGTCGGGCGTGTCACGGTGACGGCACCGAGCATTTAAAAGCGGTCGCCGCGGGCACGTCGCATGCGGGGCTCGCGGACGCGAAGGAGGCTTGCGCGCGCTGCCATGCCGGGTTCGCACCTATCTCCGATCCGTTGCCTACGGACACGCTCATTTCGAATCAGGTGAATGCGCTGAAGCAGTCCGAGTGCTTCGTCCAAAGCGGCGGGCGCATTGGCTGCACCAACTGCCACGACCCGCATGTAAACGGCAGCCCGGGCGGGAAGACGACCGCGACGTGCCTCGGCTGCCATAGCGAGCGTGTGGCGGGACATGCGGCGCTGTGCCCCGTGAATCGCTCGGACGGGTGCGCCGGATGCCACATGCCGCAGGTTCGGCAGGGGTCGTTTGAAATGGCGGATCACTGGATTCGCGTGCACGCGCCGGATGAGGTGCAGGCGCGTGTTCATTGGAATCGTGATAAATCGAACGTGCCGCCGCGCAGCATGTATCTGCGGATTCTGGTCACGAGCGACCGCCGCCTTGCCGGGAGCGCCCGGCTGGTGCGCCGTGACGAGTTTTTCAACATCGCGCAACGCAGTTCCGAAGATGCGTCGGCGGCCGGTGGCGGATTCCTCGGCAACGTCCAACTGTCATCTATGGACCCGGCGCTGGCGAGTGCGGCACGGCAAGTCTGGTACGGCGAGACTTCGCCGGTAATCGAACGCAACGGCAAGTTCATCGTGTTGACGCGCGAACCGCGCGATTTTCGCGAACGCGCGGGCGCTTTGGCCAGCGAGGCCCAGGCGCTGCGCGGCGCAGGCAAGCTGCAGGACGCCGCCGCCAAATATGAAGAAGCGCTGCGCGTTTATCCGTATTTACTACGCGGCCTGATCGGGCTCGGAACCACCGTAGGTCAAAGCGGCAATATGGCGCGCGCGCTGGGGATTTTGCAACTGGCGGCGCGGTTGTACCCACGCGACGCGTCGGTGCAATACAACATCGGGATCGTTTACGGCGCGCTCCGGCGCGGTCCCGACGAAATCGCCGCATATCGCCGCGCGCTCGATTTCGAACCGGACCTGGTCCCCGCGTACGAGAATCTGGCGGCCGCGCTGCTAGGCGCCGGACAATCAGCGCAGGCCGCCGAAGTGTGCCACCGCGGGTTGAACGTCGATCCGCTCTCAGCCGCCCTGTATTTTAATCTCTCGGCCATCGAAGATCAGCAAGGCGATGGTTCCAACGCACAGCGCCATCGTGCCCTGGCAGCCGCCATCGACCCGCGTTTCGCTCACCAGTAAGCTGTCCCAGTCATTTCGCAGCCGCAGAGCACACGCGCCGCGCGGTGCAGCGCGGCCCGGGTGGGGACGAAGCGGGTCTGGAGTGGCCAACCGGCAAACCGGGCATGGACTACAAGGAACTGGCTCTCGCCAGCGAGCCATGCAGAACTTTACGGGCACGGCGCGGCGGCGGACGAGGCGGGTTTGGAAACCCGCCGCAGGCTGAAAGCCTGCCCCACGTCGGAGCGTCGGCGCGGGAGTATGCTTAGGAGACCCGCTGCAGGCGTGGACGCCTGCCCCACGGTTAGAATCGCGCATTCCGCCGTGAGGCGCCGGTGTCCCAACGCGCCGCCCTAAGCTAGAATCGAATTTCATTCGACCGCACCGGCCGCATTACTTACGCCGCCGCCGGCGCGATCCGCCGCAAGGAGAAATCGACAGCGTGAAGCTCAGCGAAGATCAGGTCCGGTACGTCGCCGATCTCGCGAATTTGCAGTTGACGGAAGAGGAAGTACGCCGCTTCGCGCACGATTTGAGCGAGATCCTCACGCACGTCGATACCCTGAACGAACTGGACACCTCCAATGTCGAGCCCATGGCGCAGGTCCTGTCCGAACAGGAGCAGGGCGCCGCTCTGCGCGACGACATAGAGCAGGCGACGCTTGGAACAGCGGCTGCGCTGGCTAACGCCCCTGTATCCGGCATGGGGTTCTTCAAAGTTCCGAAGGTGATCGAGCGATGAACGTCGAAACCGCCGCGCTCACGGCCTCCGCCATACGGGACGGCCTGCGCCGCGGGACGTTCAGCGCGGTGGAGATCACGAAAGAAACTCTCGGACGCGCCGAAACCGCCAACGAAACCACCAACGCGTTCATCTCCTTTTGCCCCGAGCGCGCGCTCGCCGCGGTACAGCGCGTAGACGACGCCATCGCGCGCGGCCAAGATACCGGGCCGCTGGCCGGCGTGCCCGTCGCGGTGAAGGACG
>JAICMB010000808.1 GCA_025929455.1 Bryobacteraceae bacterium
AGCGCATCGGGAATCGGCGCCGGGCTTGAAGATTCCGGGCGCGCGGCTGGCGAAACAGGAGACGGCGAATGGACGCACTGGTGGAACGTCTTTCACGAACGGTGGCGCAGCGGACCTCGCGGCGCGGCTTTCTGGGCTACCTGGGCAAGGCGCTGGTGGGCGGGATGATGATCCCGCTGTTGCCGATCAACCGGGTGGTCGAGCAGGCGCAGGCGCAGATGAGCCCGGAGAGCGGAGCCGCGGCGGAGGGCGAGGGCGGCGATATCACGAGCTGCGATTACTGGCGCTACTGCGGCTTCGACGGCTACCTGTGCAGTTGCTGCGGCGGGGCGCTGACCTCGTGTCCGCCGGGCACGGTGGCGTCGCCGACCTCGTGGGTGGGGACGTGCCAGCATCCGACCGACGGCAAGGAATACATCATCGCGTACCGCGACTGCTGCGGTAAGGACGTATGCAACCGCTGCTTCTGCGACAACAACAAGGGGCAGGTGCCGATCTACCGGCCGCAGTTGGATAACGACATCATCTGGTGCTTCGGGGCGAAGAACTTCGCCTACCACTGCACCACGGCAATCCGGTTGGGCGCGAAGACATGAACGCCTGACTCCTCAGGATAAGGACAAGCATGCGGACGCCGCGCGGCTTTCAGCCGGGCGGCGTTTGCGCGTCGCGAGAATAAAAGCCGCGGGAGTCGCGCGTCCGCGAGGGCCGCGAAGACCTTTCGCAGGCGCGCGCAAGCGGAATCGCAGGCGCACCGCGAAGCGGTCTCACCCACACCCGCGCGTACAAATGATCTCGAAGGGGCTCGGAGAAAGAAGCTGAACGGTCAGCCGCGCAGGCCGCCCGACGCTGCCGCCTTTGGCCGCGCCGGAGGTTCCTCTTCAGGTACCGGCGGCGGTACGACGCGGCGGCTTTCGATTCGTCGTCCCACCAGTTCGAACATCGCGGGCAGCACCACGAGCGTTGCGACCAGGATCAGTGTAACGCCCAGGCTCAGCACCCAGCCGAGGCTCGAGATGCCGCGATGCGCGGCCGGAATCAACGCGGCGAACCCCGCGATCGTGGTGAGTGAGGCGATAGTCACCGACTTGCCCACCGCCTTGGTCAGGATCAACGCGGACTTGTCGCGCTCCTCGCGCCAGCGGTAGAGCATGTTGACGCCGTTGTCGATGCCGGTGCCGATCAGAATAGGCACCGCGAACAGGTTGGCCAGGTTGAATTCCCAGCCCATAAATCCCATCGCTTCGAGCATCCAGGCGCTGCCGAATAGCAGCGGCACGGTGGCGAGCGCCGTGTCGCGCAGGTTGCGGAAGTCGGCGAAGACGAAAACGAACACCGCAATCAACGCCAGCACGGCGGCGTGCTCGTAGCCGCGACGCATCACGGTCGCGATGTTGTAGGTCTGCACCGGCGGCCCGGTCACGTCCTCGTCGACGGTCTTGAGCGCGCCGATGAAACGGCTCAACGCCGCGTCCTCCCACACGTCGCCGCGCGGATAAATCTGGACCAGGAAGCGTCCGCTCTTGCCGATGAAACGGTCGCGCACGACCTTGGGCAGGTTGGCGGCAGTCACCACGGCGGGTTGGAGGTCGTGCTTGAGTTCGCGCAGGCGCCCGCGCAAGTCAGCGTTGGTGCTGGTCTCGTAGCCGGCAAACGCCTTGGGGTCGCGCTTGAGCCGGGCAAGCGCGGACTGCACCA
>JAICMB010000495.1 GCA_025929455.1 Bryobacteraceae bacterium
AATATGACGGCACCGGCCGACTTGTCGCGATCCGCTGGCGCAATTCGGACGGCGCTGACTTCCGCCGCGAAATGCAGTACGACAGCGAGGGGGAAATGCTCGGCCCGCGAGTTGTATCCGTCACCTACTCGCACGAGTCCGGCAGCAAGCTCAAAACCGAACTGATGATTCCCGGCGACACGCCGCTTGGTGCAGGATTCGGCGACAGCACGCCGACGTTTATCTTGACGCAAAATCCCACCACAGCTTCGACGTCGTATGACATCCACAATCGCCCGGTCGAAACGATCTACTACAACGGGAAGCACATGGCGCTAGTGAAGCTGGTGCGCGCGTACGACGAAAGCAGCCGGGTACTTACGCAAGAGATAGCACCTACGGAGGAGGCGTTCGCCGCACCCGACAACTTGCCGTCCCCCGGCGCGGCCCTATTCGCCGCGGCGCTCGCGTCGCGCACGGCCTATCGCTACGATGAGCAGGGCCGCTTGGTCGAGGAAACACACGACATCGGCCCGCTTTCGCACGAACGCAGCGTCCGTGAGTACAACGACCACGGCGACCTCACCCGCGAACGCCACTATTCACAGCGGCGCGAAGGCCGGCCGGATGAGACCGGCAATTTAACGGTCACGAAGGAGCCGGTGGCCGAAACGGTAACCGAAGTACGGTTCCGATACGAATACGATTCCCGCGGCAACTGGACTCTCCAGGAAGCTACCTATGAAGACGGGGGCAGAGTTCGCCACGAAATCCGTACGATCGAATATTTTTCCTAAAAACCGTGGTCAAACCTGCACGCGTCTGCTAATCTTGGAGTATCATCCGGCTTACACAGCCTAGTGCCGATGGTACGGCCTGCGCCCGCTAAGGTGTTTCCCCCCTCCCGCGTTAAGGTGTAGTGCCCGGTCAAACCTCTTGATTCAGGAAGGGGCCATGGTTATACTGGCTTTTTTCAGTACGGAGCGGTCCTCATGACAATCCGGGAAGAATTCGATCCCCTCGCCCCACAACGTGAGGCGGCTATGTTTTACGGTCTTTTCTTACGCGGGCACTCCCCCGATGCGATCCGCCGTGATATCGATGTGCCCAAGCCGGTGCTGGATAAGTGGTTGAAAGCGCAGCAGTACCAGGGCGGGTTTCGGGACGCGCTGAAGCGCGTGTACACCTACCGCAAGCAGGTTCTTGCGATTTTCGACGAACTGGTCCAGAACGACGCCCACCGTCCCAAGCCGCATTAAATCCGGAACGCCGCTAAATTGCCGGGTATTCGCCCGCTACAATTTAGCTGATGAATCATGCCCGCGGCGATGCAGCGCCCTCTAAATCCGATCTCCTAAGTACCCCCACGCGCCCGTTCGATCCCATGGGCGCGACCACCGCGTCCGAAATCCTCACCCGCATGCAGGGTACGGCATTCCAGGGCAAGCAGCTTGGCCTGGCTTACGAAGTCTGGCGCAAGATGCTGTCGGATAACTGCACCATCCTGATGGGCATGTCCGGCGCCATGATCCCGGCGGGAATGCGGCGGCTGGTGGTCCGTCTGATCGAGAACCGGCTGATCGACTGCCTGGTTTCAACCGGCGCGAACTTCTTTCACGACCTGCACGAGACACTGGGACATTTTCACTATCAGGGCTCGCCGGCGATCAACGACGTGCTGCTCGCGGATAACCTGGTGGATCGGATGTACGACGTGCTGGCGGATGAGGAGAAGTTCCGGCAGCACGATCAGTGGATCGGCAATTTCGCGGCCTCGCTCGATCAATCCCGTCCTTATACCACCCGCGAATTTCTGAACCTGCTCGGCCAGGAGGTGGCCAAGCGCGCCACCGAGGACGGTATCGTGACGGCAGCCGCCAAGGCCGGCATCCCGCTCTACTGCCCGGCGGTGGGCGACAGTTCCATAGGGATCGGGATTGCCGCGAACCGCTATGCGGGTAAGAACAATTTTTTATTCGATGTGATCGGCGACGTGGTTGAGACCGCGCGCATCGTCGCGGAATCGAATGCGACGGGCGTCGTTTATTTCGGCGGCGGCACTCCCAAGAATTTCGTCCAGCAGACGGAAGTGACGGCCATTATCATGAACACCGGAGTCACCGGGCACAAGTACGCCATCCAGTGCGTCACTGACGCGCCGCACTGGGGCGGCCTCTCCGGCTGCACGCTCGAGGAGGCGCAGAGCTGGGGGAAGATTGCGAAGGACGCGTCGATGGTGACGTGCCATTCCGATTCCACGATCGCGATGCCGATCCTGGTGTCGGCGCTGCTCGAAGACAAAGAACTGATTGCGAAACGGCGGCGGCCGAAGTTTGAGCTGGGCCGCGAGCTTAAGATTAAGCCGTGATTCCGATTTATCAGGTCGACGCGTTTACGGACCGCCTCTACGCGGGCAATCCCGCGGCGGTGTGCCCGCTCGGGGACTGGCTGTCGGATGCAACCATGCAGGCCATCGCGGCCGAGAACAATCTTGCCGAAACGGCGTTTCTGGTCAAGCTGAACGACAACAGCTACCGGCTGCGATGGTTTACGCCGGCGGTGGAGGTGGACCTGTGCGGGCACGCCACGCTGGCTTCCGCGCATATCGTGATGAACGAGCTAGCGCCGACCACGCGTGAGGTGCATTTCGACACGCGCAGCGGGGAGTTGATCGTGACGCGCACAGGGGATCTCTACGCGATGGATTTTCCCGCGCGGCCGCCGGAGCACTGCGATGTGCACGCGGGCTTGCTGGCCGCCCTCGGAGTAGAGCCGGAGCTGATCCTCGCGGCGCGCGACTACATGGTTGTTTATCGCACCGAAGAGGAAGTGCGGTCACTGGAACCGGACTTGAACGGGCTTAAAGATATCGACCGATTTGCGGTGATCGTGACGGCGCCGGGTAGTGGCGGTGTCGATTTCGTATCGCGGTTTTTTGCGCCGGCGAAAGGCGTACCGGAGGATCCGGTAACGGGGTCCGCGCATTGCACACTGGTGCCTTACTGGTCGCGGCGGCTGGGGAAGAAGCGGCTGTTTGCGAAGCAGGTTTCGAAGCGCGGGGGAGAGTTGTGGTGCGAGGACCGGGGTGCGCGGGTGACGCTGGGCGGTAGGGCCGTGACGTTTTTTAAAGGGCAGATCTGCGGATAGATTTTGCTGAGGGGCAAAAGGCCGATTAACAATCGGCCGCAGGTTGACAACCTGCCCCACCCAGCAATGTGCGGCAGTGGGCGAGGACAGGCAGCACGACTGCCTGTCCCACGGAGCTAGTATGAGGCGCGATTTGGGGTGGGCGCTCCGTTCGCTGCGACGCAAACCGCTGTTTGCCGCTGCCGTCGCACTTATCCTGGCACTAGGTGTTGGCGCGAATACGGCGGTGTTCAGTGTCGTTAACGCCGTTTTGCTGCGCCCGCTTCCGGGCGCGGGTGCCCTGGTGCGCATCGACGAAAC
>JAICMB010000685.1 GCA_025929455.1 Bryobacteraceae bacterium
CCTGTCCGACTGCTTCGGGATGAAGACCGGCATTGCGACGGCGATTGTCGATTACCCGATCGGCGACCTGATTGCGGAGCGCGTGCGCGCGATGGGCGTGCGGCCCTTCTACAAACATTTCCAGCACGACGGCGTGCGCGGTCCGAACATGGCGACGGTCTACAGCGATCGCGGCTTTGGCGTGCGGCCGCCGGTGGTGTTCTACAACCGCTGCAATGAGGCGGCGGCGCAGCTGAAGCCGGGGGATTTCGACTGGAACGCCATTTTCTCGAAGGGGGTGCGCTGGGTACACAGCGGCGGGATCTTTGCAGCGCTGTCCTCGACGACGGCCGAAGTGGCTGTGGACATGATGAAGGCGGCGAAGGCCGCGGGCGCGGTGACCTCGTTTGACCTGAACTTCCGCGAGAAGCTTTGGAAGGTTTCGGGCGGAGCGGAAGGCGCGGTCGAGATGGTGCGGCGGATCGTCGAACACGTGGACATCCTCGTCGGCAACGAAGAGGACCTGCAGAAAGGCCTGGGCGTCGAGGGGCCAAAGGTGGAGGACAAGACGAAATCGAAGCTGGACCCGAGCGTCTTCTTCGGCATGATCGACAAGGTGCGCGCGAAGCATCCGCAGGTGAAGGCGGTGGCGACAACGCTGCGCGAGGTGCACACGACGAATCGGCATAGCTGGAGCGCGGTGGCGTGGGTGGACGGCAAGACCTACACCGCACCGACTGCGGAGCTGGACGTTTACGACCGCGTAGGCGGCGGCGATGGCTTTGCGGCCGGATTCTTCTACGGACTGCTGAGCGGCGCCGGACCCGACGAAGCCGTGAAGCTGGGCTGGGCGCATGGCGCGCTGCTGACGACGTTCCCCGGCGACACGACGATGGCGAGCCTCGACCAGGTGCGGGCGTTTGCGAAGGGCGGGTCGGCCAGGATCCAGCGCTAACTCAGCGAAAACACTGCCGGGCACGGTGCCTCCAGTAGACTGAGACCACGGAAGCTGGAGGCACGATGGCCAAGGTGACGCTTGTTTTTGCGGCGCTGTTGATTGCGCTGGGATTGGTGGGGTATCTGGGCAGCGGGAGTCAATTCCCGACGGCGCTGATTCCGCTGTGGTGGGGCGTCGCGCTGGCCATCTTCGGATTTCTCGCCATGAGCCCGAGCGAGAGCCGCCGCAAGCTCTTCATGCACATCAACGTCACCATCGGCCTGCTCGGCTTTCTCGGGGCGCTGGTGGAAGCCATTCGCGGCTACGGGAAACCGGCGCCGGCAGGCGTGAACACCTCCGGATTTCTGATCACCGCGGAAACGTCGAAGATCACCATGGCCGTCCTGATGCTGATTTATGTGCTCCTTTGCGTCCGCTCGTTCATCAACGCAAGGAGGACGCGTGTGGCTGCCTGACGATGGCGCGCACGCGTAGAGTCTCAGCATGCCTTCCCTGCGGATGAATTCGATGCCCAGAGCCGAGCGCGGCGGCGCGCGTGGCCGGACTGCGGCGGAATCGGCGAAGAAGAAGACCGATTACCGGAAGGCGATGCCGGAGATCTGGAAGCTGGTGCGGCCGCGCAAGTGGCTGCTGCTGCTGGGGCTGATCCTGGTGGCGATCAATCGCGTGGCCGGCCTCGTCCTGCCCTTTGTATCGAAGCCGTTCGTTTCGGAGGTGCTGACGCGGCACCAGACGAATCGCCTGATGCCGCTGGTGATTGTCGTCTTTATCGCGACGCTGGTGCAGGCGGTTACGTCGTTCTCGAACACGCAACTGCTGTCGAAGGCGGCGCAACGGATGATCGCGGATCTCCGCCAGCAGGTGCAGCAGCACGTGGGCCGGCTCGCGGTGAGCTTTTACGATGCGAACCGCACGGGCGTGCTGGTTTCGCGGATCATGAACGACGTCGAGGGCGTGCGGAACCTGATCGGCACGGGGCTGGTGGAGTTCGTCGGCGGGCTGATGACGGCGGCCATGGCGTTCGTCTTCCTCGTGCATCGCAGCCCGCG
This sequence comes from Bryobacteraceae bacterium, assembly GCA_025929455.1. The sequence goes on from JAICMB010000685.1 coordinate 1,987, forward strand.
CATGACGCTGATTGTCTTTTCGGTGATCGGCGCGTTCATCGTCGTTCTGCGATACGCGTTCCGGACCATCCGGCCCATCTTCCGCGAGCGTTCGAAGATTACCGCCGAAGTGACGGGCCGGCTGACGGAGTCGCTGGGCGGGGTACGCGTGGTGAAGGGCTATCACGCCGAGCAGCGTGAAGCGGGCGTGTTCTCGGTGGGGGTTCTGCGGCTGCTCGACAATGTGATGCACTCGCTCACCGCGACCAGTCTGCTGTCGATGGCAGCCACGACGGTGCTGGGCATCGTGGGGGGGCTGGTGATGCTGCTGGGCGGACACCTCGCCATGCAGCATCAGATGGACGCGGGCGACTACATCCAGTACACGATGTTTCTCGCCTTCATGATCGCGCCGGTGATCCAGGTGGTGAGCATCGGAACGCAGTTGACCGAAGCAGTAGCG
>JAICMB010000640.1 GCA_025929455.1 Bryobacteraceae bacterium
ACGATCGAAAACACCAGCTTGTCGGGATTCGCTACCTGCGCGCCGAGCGCCGCCGGCAGCCCGAAGCCCATCGACCCCAAGCCGCCTGAATTGGCCCATTGCCGCGGCGCGTTGAAGCGAATGAACTGCGCCGCCCACATCTGATGCTGGCCGACGTCCACGGTCACGATCGCGTCTCCGCCGGAGATGCGATCGATCTCCGCCATCAGATGCTGTGGCTTGATCTCTTCCGCCGAATACTCGGGAACGAGCGGGTGCTCGTCCTTCCACGCCCGAATCTGTTTCCACCACGCCTGCCGCGCCGCCGAATTCTTCTCGCGCGATTCCGGCGCCAGTTCGGCCAGCGCCCTGCTGATTTTTGCGATCACACGCTTCACGTCGCCCACGATCGGCAAATCCGCGGTGCGGTTCTTCCCGATCTCCGCCGGATCGATATCGACGTGAATCACGCGCGCGTGCGGCGCGAACGCGGCCAGCCTTCCCGTTACGCGATCGTCAAAGCGCGTGCCGAGCGCGATGAGCAGGTCGCAGTTGGTCAGACTCATGTTCGCCGCATAGCTGCCGTGCATGCCCGGCATGCTGATGAAGTTCGGATGCGTGCCGGGGAGCCCTCCGAGGCCCATCAACGTCAGCACCGCGGGGCAATCGAGCGCTTCCACCAGTTCGCGCAGTTCCGCCGACGCGTTCGCCGAGATGATGCCGCCGCCTGCGTATACCAGCGGCCGCTCCGCTTCCCACATCATCTGCGCCGCGCGGCGAATCTGGCCGGCGTGTCCTTCGGTGTACACCTTGTAACCGGGGAGGTGAATGCTGTCGACCGGAACGTAGTGGTGCTGCGCCTGAAAGATGTCTTTCGGGATATCGACCAGCACCGGGCCGGGCCGGCCGGAGGAGGCAATGTAAAACGCCTCGTGCAAGACCTGCGGCAGATCGGCGATGTTCTTCACCAGGAAGTTGTGTTTGGTGCAGGAACGCGTGATGCCGAAGGTGTCCGCTTCCTGAAACGCGTCGCTGCCGATCAGCTTAGTCGACACCTGCCCCGTGATCGCGACCACCGGAATCGAGTCCATCATGGCATCCACCAACCCCGTCACCAGGTTGGTCGCGCCCGGACCCGAGGTCGCGAGGCACACCCCGACCCTGCCCGTCGTCCGCGCGTAGCCCTCGGCCGCGAAACAGGCGTTCTGCTCATGCCGCACCAGTACGTGCCGCATGGGATGGTCGTAGATGGCGTCGTACAGCGGTAGCGTTACGCCGCCGGGATACCCGAAGATGACCTCGACTTTCTCGCGCACGAGGCATTCGAGCAGGATCTGCGCCCCGCTCAGCAGCTTGCCTTCGGGCACTGGGGCCGGTTTGCCGGCCGCGCCGTTGGCGACCGCTTGCGGCGGTTCACCGGCGCGCGACGGCTGGTTCCGTTTCATTTGAGATGCGCTTGCGTTCGACATGTGACGTTCCGTTCCGATTGGGTTCGTTTCCTCGTCCGCGTGGGCGGGCATAAAAGCAAAAGGCCACCGGCTGGGGGCTTCATCAACCCCACCCGATGGCCTTCGGAAATCGTTTATTAAGTCCGAAGCTTCAGGCGGGGCCGGGTACGGCTACAGCCTGAATTCGAATAATGACAGGAGCCAGCTTCGAGACCCGATTGAGAGAGAGAACGAGAGCGGCGCTGCCTGGTAGGGCGTTGTCGTGCCGACTCGTTCTCCCTGAGATCATGTTGGTAAACCCAGAATACAACGCCAGTTTTGTAAATGCAAGACGTTAAATAGATAAGAAATATTTATATCTGCATTGTTGCCACACTGACCGGCTCCCTGCAGCTGTTGTCATGGCTAAGCGCACGAGGGTATGATCATACCGGAGGTATGAAATGTCTGATGTCCAGCGTGTGACCGTCACCTTACCCGACGACCTCCTGCGAGAGATCGACCGGCGAGAAAAGAATCGCAGTAAGTTCGTCGCGGACGCAGTACGGCGCGAACTCGCGCGCCGCCGTCGTTCAGAACTTCGCCTCTCGTTAGATAATCCGCATCCCGAGACCGCCGAACTTGCGGAGCAGGGACTGCAAGATTGGTCTCGCGCATTGCCGGATGAATGCACGGATGCACTTCTCGACAGTAGCGCCGGAACCGCGGTCAGATGGGTTCCGGACCAAGGTTGGGTCGAGGAGTGAGATTCAGTCGTGGCACCGTAATTCTCGCCGAACTCGATCCCACCGTTGGCCACGAACAGAGCGGCATGAGACCATGCGTAATCGTTAGTGATCCGGACATTACCGGCGACCAGCGGTTCCCGCTCGTGTGCGTCGTGCCCATAACCGGCACCCCGGGTGAGGGGCTCCTTTATCCCAGGCTGGCGGCAGGAAAGAGCGGGCTCGCAAAAACATCTTTCGCCCTTATCGATCAACTTCGATCCATCGACAAGCGTCGCGTGCGGCGCGTCTTTGGAGAACTTGCCGCTGCCGAGATCGCGGCCATGGATGAAGGTTTGGCGGTGTTCCTCGGGCTCGCGGACCGCCTGTATGATGTTAACGCGCGACCCGTACAGTAATCGCATCGTTCCATTGCTCCGGCGTGCCGGTCCAAAAAGATGTATCGTACTCGAGAGCGCGCTGGCCGGCCAAGGCGTCCTCTGATACATTGATGG
>JAICMB010000719.1 GCA_025929455.1 Bryobacteraceae bacterium
AGCCGTTGAGGCCGATAGACCCGTCCACTCCATAGGAGCCACCCGTCTGCGTCAGCGCGCCCTCGTTGTTGACCGATACCGGCGTGAGAAAAGAGTCGTACACCGCATCGACCGATGCAAAAAGCCGGAAGTCGAACAACTTGCCGCCGCGCTCGCCGATGGTGGCGTGTTCACGGCTTAGGATAGACGGCCCGCTATAGGTGTCGGACGGCTGCGATGCGACATCGACGGTGTCGCTCGGCGCCGTAGAGACGTCTTGCGGCGTCTGCGGCTCTGAACTGGGTTGCGGCGCGGGCTCTTGCGCCAGCGCGCAAGCGGCCGCCATCGCCAGGACTACAAAGAAACGAAAACTCAACAATCGCCCCCTCTGCGAACTGTCGCGGTTCGGGATGGGGCGGCCCGGCGGCGCCCCCAAAAAGTAGCCGGCATGAACGCGGCGAAACTTTCCTGCTCTGCTTTATATTACTCCGAAGGTTGCCAGTGCCTGCACCGCGCTCATGCCGTCCTGTTCGATCGCGCGGCGGACCAGATTCTCCTTGGCTACCTTTTCCAGCGCGCGCCGCAGCGCGTCCTGCTCCACCGCCGCGGGAATCGCAAGCACGCCGTCGACATCGCCGAAAATAATGTCGCCCGGCGAAATGCGCGTATTCCCAAACTCGACCGGCACTCGGAAATCGAGCACTTCGCCGCGGCGGCGCTGGTCCTGCGCATACGGGCCGCGCGAGAAAACAGCGAACCCTTGCGCAAGAATGCCGCGCGTATCGCGCGAACTCCCATTGACGACAGCCCCCGTTGCGCCCAACCGCAGCGCGCGAGCGGTCATCAGTTCGCCCCACATCGCGTAATCGCCGGATCCGCCCCCGGCAACATAGATCTCGTTCGGGCGCAGGTCGTCGAGCGCTTCCAGCATAAGTCCGAAAGGCTTACCGCTCGCGGCGTCGTCGTCGAGATCGGCTTCCACCACGGTCATGGCACGGCCTGCCAGAACCATGTCGTCCCGCAACGGGCGAACCTCGCGCGGCAGAAACTGATGCATGAATCCGAGGTCGTCGAGGATATCGCCCACCACCGCCGTAAATAGCTTCTCCCGCATCAGCGCGAACAGTTCGGAGTCATCGCGCCAGGCGGGCGCAATCTGTGACGACATTGCCATAAGCTCTTTGTACACTGATCCGCCACCATCGTGCTGTCGGGCCGGCGCGATATTATCATTGACGAGAGCGTGCCGTGCGGCGACCTGTTATGGACCCGTGTGAGCCGCACGGGATTCGGCCTATGGAATCCAGGGACAGTGCTGTTCCGGAATATTTCGTCTGGAAATCGCAGGACCGCAGTGCGGAGATGCAGATCGGCCTGGCGCTGATCGAGCGCATACGGCGCATGGCAGAAGAAAGCGCGGCCGGTCGGAGCGAGGCTGGCGGAGTTCTGCTCGGTCACATCGGGCAGGTGGCGAACGGCGTCTGCCGCGTATTCGTGGAACGCTTCGAGCCCTTCCCTTCCCGCCATGGGTACGGGCTACCGTTCCGGCTGAACTCGGAGGATCAGCGGCAGTTCGAAACGTTCTTCCATGGTTTCCGCCGCACGGCGCTTTCCCCGGTGGGCGTTTTTCGCGTGCATCTGCGGAAGGGGCTCTACCTGGAGCAGCCGGACGCGACGCTGCTCGAAAACCATTTCGATTCGCCGTGCAGCCCTTTTCTCCTGATACGCCCACGTAAGGGCGATGTGCCCGTCTCCGGGCTCGTTTTGCGCGGGGAAGGTGCCGTCGAAGCGCGAACGCCCGAAGGCGTTTTCCCGATGAGCGCGGAAGCGTTACGGGCGGGCAAATACACGATTTCGGTAGGCGAGGAAGCGGCGCTGGCGATTGGGCTCGCGGCTGCGCCGGCTCCGCATGCGAATATCGCGGAGCCGCTGCCTGCCACGCCTCTGCACGAACCACCACCTCCGCCCCGCGCAGCGCTTGCGCCTCGTTGGCCGCCACCGGCGCCCGCGGCGCCCCGCAGCAAGTCGGCGCCGTCCGCGCAACCGCGCTGGCTAACTAGCCGGATGACGTACGCGGGAGTCGGATTCGCTCTCATCGCGGCGGCAGCCGCCATCTGGATCGCGCAGCGGGCCGGGGAACCGGACCCTTCCGAAGCCGGGCACGTTGCACTGAGCTTGAATGCGCAGCAGCAGGGCAAGAGCATGGTGCTGCACTGGAATCCCGCGGCCGTTGCCGCGCGTAACGCGAA
>JAICMB010000356.1 GCA_025929455.1 Bryobacteraceae bacterium
GAGTCTCCGCGGGTGACTGCGCCTCGTCCGCTCTGTTGCAATCTCGGGTATAGGATTGCGGCTCCGCTGTGAGTGGGGCAGATTTTTAACCTGCGGCCGATTGTCAGAACGACTTGCAAAATTCGCCGCAATCAGCAGAATCGGTCGAATTCGCAAGAACCCTCGACGTGTTTTGTTCGAGTTGCAAAACATCCGATCGCGCCGACTTGCAAAATTCGGAATTTTGCAAGGCCCTCTGTCAATCGGCCTTCCGCCGCACACAGACACGGCCGCTGTCTCAGAACACTTTTCCGCATCCAGCGTTACGCCAATTCAAATCTGCCGCACAAAAAACACGGTTAAAAACCTGCCCACGGTACGGCACCGCACCCGCGGTATCTTTTAAGAATGCCGCGGGTTCAAACCGTCCGCCTCGCCGCGCTCGCAGTTGGAGCGGCATTGCTCACTTCCGCCTACGTTCGCATCCACTCCGCTTCCGTCATGACGGATGCCGCGCGAGCGTTACTCAACGCGCTCACGCCCGAACAGCGCAGCCGCATCCAGTTCGCGATCGACGACTCGGAGCGCATGAATTGGTTCTATACGCCGGTCAAGCGCCAGGGCCTCCCGGTCAGAGATATGCAACCGTATCAGCGCAAGCTCGCCTTTGGACTGCTGGCGGCCGGTTTGAGCCAGCAGGGCTACATTAAGGCGACGACCATCATGAGCTTGGAAGAAGTTCTGCGCGTGATCGAGCAAGGCAAGGGCCCGGTACGAGATCCCGATCTATACTTCTTCAGCATTTTCGGCGAACCGTCCGAGACCGGTGTGTGGGGCTATCGTGTGGAAGGTCATCATGTGAGCCAGAATTTCACTGTAGTGAACGGCAAGGTCGCGGGCGCGCCGAGCTTTTTCGGAGCGAACCCGGAAGAAGTCAAGGACGGCCCGCGCAAAGGCCTGCGCACCTTGCCGCGTGAAGAGGATTTCGGACGCGACCTGATCAAATCGCTCACGGCCGCGCAGCGCGATACCGCCATCGTCGACAAGCAAGCCTACCGCGACATTCTTACTACCAATTCGCGGCAGGCCGCGCTCGAAGGCCGGCCCACCGGTCTGCAGGCCACGCGCATGACCGCGCAGCAGCGGCGCATGTTGAACGAAATCATCGGCGAGTACGCCTACAACATGCCCGACCCCATCGCGCAGGCGCGGCTCGAAGAAGCGAAAGCCGCGGGCGGGAACCTGTGGTTTGCATGGGCCGGCGGCATCGAGCGCGGGCAGCCGCATTATTACCGCGTGCAGTCGCCCAGTTTCTTGATCGAATTCGACGACACACAGGACCATGCCAACCACATTCATAGCGTGTGGCGCGATTTCAACGGCGACTTTGGGCGGGACCTCCTGAAAGAGCACTATCAGACCAGCCATAACGCCGGTAAGTAGCGTGATCAGCCGGCGCACGCTGCTATCGGGCTTCGCGGCGGATTGCGCATTCGCGGCCGAAACGGCGGACACCATCGCGCCCGAATGGAGCCGCTATCCTGACCCCGCCACCGAGTTCGAAATTCTGCGGCTTACGGACCCGCGCCACACCTCCCTCTATTGCCCGCCGTATAACCGCGCCATCTCGCGCGGCACGGCGTTCCTCATCTATTCGAGCGACCGCGCCGGCGCAACACAGCTCTACCGCATGGACCTGAAGACCGGGCGCTCGGAGCAGCTTACGCACAGCGACAGTGTCGCGCCAAAAGCATTCGGGCTCATCGCGGGCGACAAGTCCGTGTGCCTTCTCGACGGCGGCATGGTACGGATTTTATCGCTGCGCAATCGCAAACTGAAAACGCCGTACGACCCGCCCCGCGGTTGGGAACTCGGCTCGGAACTGAGCGTCGGGCCGGACGGCCGCCACGCCGCCGTCGTCGAACACAAACGAGGCAACTGGCGTCTACGCGTCATCGACATCCGGCATCCGCACGCGACTACGCTCGTCGAAGCGGACCAGCCGCTCTCGGCGCCGCTGGTGGGGCCGGGCAAGCGCGCCGTTGTGTACCGCCGCGCAGAAACCGTTCGAATCGTGAGCGCGGATCGCAGTGAAGACCGCCCGCTACACGTCACCGCCGACGGGCGCACGGGCCCGGCACTGTGGAGCGCGCGCGGCGACGCGCTGTTTTATCTGAATTTCCCTTCCGATCGCAAGCAACTCAACGGGCTCTGGGAATATCAGTTCGACGGCGCTTCGAACCGCAAAATCGCGTCGACGAGTCAGTTCGTGCAGTTCGACCGCAACGGCGACGCCAGCGTGTTCGTGGGCGCGAGCGGCAGCATAGCATCTCCGTATGTCCTTCTGCTGATTCGCACCGTCCGCCGCGAGTTTACGTTGTGCGAGCACCACGCCAGCAACCCCGCCGCGGTCATGCCCGTTTTCTCTCCCAACAGCCAGCGTGTGTTTTTCCAGAGCGACCGCCATGGCAAAATGGCCATCTACTCGGTCCGCGTCGACAAGATCGTCTCGGAAACTAACGAATCGTGACCCCTCAAGCGCGTGCTCATTTCGATAGATACTCGATATTCCAATACGTCTGTGGCCGTAGCACCGCAAGCGCCGCGTTCTTCACGGCTGGTGAAATCGCCGACAACGCATCCGGGTGCACCAAAAACAGCATGGGCGCCTGTTCGGCGACGATCTCCTGCACGCGGTCGAAAGCCGCCTTGCGCTTTTGGACATCGAGCGTCGCCGCCTGCGCTTTCATGAGGCGGTCGATGTCCGCTTCCCACTGCGTCGCCGGCGATTTCTCTTCCGGATTCCACTGATGGTTGGAGGCGCTACTCAGCCAGATGTTCATCTGCCCGTTAGGATCCAGGTCTATATTCGCAAATGCCATCAGGCAGCTTTCGTAATCGTAGCTGCGGCTGATCCGATCCACGAGCGACGCGAAATCAAGTGCCGTCACATTCAGCTTGACACCGACTTTGCTGAGGTCCTGCTGAATCAGCGCCAGCATGCGCTCGTGCGCTTTATTGCCCGCGTTCGTGATCATCGAAAATTCAACGCGGTGCCCCGCTCGATCCACCAACGCCCCGTTCACACGATGAAAACCGTCGGCCGCCAACCGTCGCAGCGCGTCCTGTGGTGAGTATGCCGGCGGTTTCAGCGCGGCATTGCGCCAAAACCGGTTCGATGGCGATACGGGGCCCGCAGCCGGCGCTGCCCGCCCCCGCCACGCAATACGGCAGAGATCGGCGCGGTTAATCGCCTCGGAAATAGCGCGCCGGAACGCCGCGGAACGAAACCAGGCCTTCCTGTATTCCGGCACCGGTGCTCCCGCGACTTGATTGAAAAACACGACTTCCCAATCGAGAGTAGGGCCGCCATCGACGGCGGTCTTGGGTCCACCCGACGCAAGCTGATCGAACAGCTCCGGCGCCATCTTATTGATTACGTCGAGCTCGCCGCGCCGGAATCGCAGCATTTCCAGTTCGCGATTCTGTAGTATAGTGAGCCGTACTGCCTCGAGCCGCGGTAGCGACCCTCCGTCGCGCCCATGTTTCCAATAATGCGGATTCCGCCGCAACAGAATTTCAACACCCGGCCTGTAACCGGCCACGACGAAAGGCCCGAGAACCGCGCGCTCATGCTGCGCCGATCGCGATGACATCATCGCAACCTGATCGAACAGCGAATCGAGCGCGGCGACCGGCGCCGGAAAGCGCGCCATCACGGAACCCGCACCCGTACAGCGCGTTTCTACGTTGCCCGGACCGGACCGGAAAGCATCGCCAGTCGAGGAATGCACCTCCGGCTTCATCAGTTCGCGGATCGTATACGCCACATCCTCGCAGCCGAACGGTGTTCCGTCCGAAAACCGCACGCCGGATCGCAACGTGAAATCGATCCGCCGCCCGCGCTCAGATACACGCCAGGCCGAGGCCAACTCCGGTTCCAGCCGTTGCGTCGCGCGGTTGAGCCGAACCAGCACACCGCCGGTGAGATACCGCACTGTTTCGGCGGCTTCGTCGGCAACCAGAATAGGGTTAAATGTTTTCGGATCGGAGCGGATCGCGAATCGCAACTCCGCACCCGGCAGCAAGCCCAGCGTGAACAGCAGGACCGCGGCGCCCGAGAGGCGCATCACATAGAAGATATCGGCATCACACGTCCGCGGCTTTAGAGGAGGACGGCTCGCTCGCCGCACCCCGGTTGCGCATTGCCGCCACGATGATGAGCGCGATTGCTCCCGCGGCGAAAATCGCGTTGCCTACGCGCACCCAGTAGACCGCGGCACCGACGGCGGGCGTTTGAAAAAAAGCATGCCACGCGTAAGCCAACGCCGCGCCGCTCGCGAGCGCCAGCTTATGCCGCATATTCCACCCGCGCGAGCGCGACCAGAACCACACCGCCGCGATCACCACCAGGTCGACAGCCAGGACTGCCACCGCAGCCCACCAGCCCCACGCTGTCCGAACCAGCAACACGCCCGAACCTGCACCTAGCGCCAGTGCGCCGGCCGCCCA
>JAICMB010000698.1 GCA_025929455.1 Bryobacteraceae bacterium
AGACCGGTCTGGAGACCCGCCGCAGGCGTGGACACCTGCCCCACTGTTTTTATTGCCAGTCAATTTTCGGATTCGAAGCGGGCGAGTGCGCGGAGAGAGGTTTGTGCCGCGTTCAGATTGTGTCCGGCGAGGTCGTTCAGGAAACGTTTCACGAACGGGCGCGCATGCAGGCGCGGGCCGAATTTCTTAGCAATCCAGATCGAGACGGCAAGCACTGTGATTGCGAACACGACGTTTGCCGTGAGGTACGCCGGCCCGAGTAGCGCATAAGCATCGAGGCCGAACCACGCTTGGAGCGCGACGATGACGAAAGGTGTCCACGCGAGCACGCCTAACAGCACGCCCCACTGGGTAGTGCGAATGCGCGCGATGCGCAGCGTCTCGAACTGCTTTTGAATCGCCGCTACGGGTTTGCCGTAGTCGATCGCGGCCGCGAGCGCGATCTGCCGAATGAGAGCAATGAAGATCCCGATCACATACACATCGACGGCGATGCCGGGCGCCGCGAACCTGGGCGCGCTCCAACTGCCGTAGATGAAACTGCCGAGCGCGATGGCACAAACGAGCCATGCGGCCGCGTGCAATGACGTGAGCGCGACCAAACGGTACATCGCAGCGCGGGAACCGCGAATCTGAAGCGCGGCGAGCACGCGACGGTTCAGACGAATATTTTCTTCAAGCTTGCGGTCGTGCTCCGCCCATTGCTTCCGGATTTCATCAACATTCATACAGATTCTCCTTTTTTGCTCTGTATAGCGCCTGCGAATTCCTGTTTCAGCATCTGCTTCAAACGGCCGATTTTGGTCGCGACATTCGTCGCCGTTATGCCGAGAATGGCCGCGATCTCCTCGTAGCTGTTGCCGTCCAGATAAAGCATCAGCAACGCCTTGTTCAGCGGTTCGAGCGTGTCGATGAACCGGTACAGGTCCGCGACCGCTTCCTGCCGCCCGGGTGGTTGCGCGGCGTCCAATAAGTGCTCACCGCCGGCAACGACGTGCCGCGTCCGCACGCTCTCGCGGCGGTAGAAGGAAATCGCGGCGTTCAATGCGACGCGGTACATCCACGTCGAGAACCGCAAGCGCGGATCGAACGTGTCGAACGATCGCCAGAGTTGAACGGCGATCTCCTGCGCCAGATCCTCGCGGTCGTCCGGATTGCGGCAATAGAGATGGCAGATCTTGTAGAGAATGCGCTTGTGTTCGTTGAGTAACGCTTCGAACGTGCTATGGATATCGGACCTGCTCATCGTTCGACCTATTATTCGCGCGTGAACAGAAAAAATCACAATAAGGCGCGAGTCTCACTGGGGTTTTTACTGTGTGCCGCGCTACGATGGCCTGAACCGTGCCGGACGGTACGGGGATTAAGGAGGCAGTATGCAGGTTGTCGTTATCGGAAATCGAGGCAGCGATGCCGGTTATTGGGTGTGGGACGGGCATGGCTGGCGGCACGTAGGCGGATGGGGCGTGGAGCAACTGGTGGAGGTAAGCGCCGCGCTGGCCATCATGAAAGAAGCAACGCAACTGAAAACTCCGGGACTCGCGGACGCGGCAACCAGGACCGTTGCCGAGTTCGTGCAAAAACAATTAGGCGAGCACCTCAAGCAACACGGAGGTCATGAGGCCGGCGTCGTAATCATCGCTTAGAGGAGATCGGGATGGTGGATTCGCAAGCTTCGCCCGATGCCGCTCCGTTGCGGCGCTATGCGGCGTATTTTCACGAACTCGACGCCTGGACGGAGTATTGGGACATCTACCATCCCGAGACACACGGCCGTTACTACTTTGGCGACCGGAACGGCGAGCCGGGGCTGCTGACCAAGTTTTTGCCGCGCGAGCGGCGGCCCGCGTCGTTTCTTGCATGGACGCGAATGGCGCTGGGCACGGCGGCGGCGGACGCGTTTGTACAAGAGATTCAGACTCCTGAGATCGCGGACGCGGTCATGGAAGTAGATGCGCTGGTGGCACGCATTTTCACGCGGCATTTTGGGAACGCGTACGATGCGCACGTGCAGGCGGACTATTTGGAAGCGATGTTGTGCTGCGCCGCCGATACGCTTCCGCCCGCGACCGAGCGGGATGCGCGCATTGCCGACGGCGACTGGCGCAAACCGACCGCCGGGCGTCACATGATCGACAGCGACCTGATGTGGTTTGCCTGGGCGCTGCATCTGGAAGCCGCGCGTATCCTCGCGGGCCGCGATGGCGAGCATGAGCGCCGAGCTCTGCAACTGGCGGGAATCGCCGCCGGGTGTCCGGTCAACTTCGCATGGCGGGGGCACCGCCGTACGCGCCCCGAGTATTGCAAAGACGATGCGACGGTGGACCTGCTGCGCGAGCGCGGCGCGCAAT
>JAICMB010000360.1 GCA_025929455.1 Bryobacteraceae bacterium
CAGTTCCTTGTAGCCCATGCCCGGCTTCGACGGTTGGCCACTCCAGACCCGCCCACGCCCGCCGACGCACGATCGCCCAGCGGGTTTTCGACCCTGCCCTTCGCCCGCCGCTGTAAACTGCTTAGCGACGGCGCTGGGAAGCCGGCACAAATCGACCGGCCGCCCTACTGATGCGTCAGTAGCTGGCGAGGATGCCGGGATCGGGCGCTTGCGTAAACGTGCGGCCTGCTGCATAGCAGTCGTGCTCGGCGTACAGGAAGCGGTGAACGTCAGCGAGTGAGTGCAACCGTTTCTCGAGTGCCGCGATGCGTTCGATGCCGCGCTTCTCGTGCTGGGCACGGGCGGTGATTTCTTCGTAAGCGAGGCCGGCGTTGGGAACGGTTTCGTAGGTTAGCTCGTACGGCCGCGCCGGCGGATCGAGCGCGAATATCCAATCGAAGATGCGGCGAGTGCGGTCCATGTGGAACGCCGAGTTGACCACCAGCACGCGCCGCCACCGGCGTGCATCGGTGTGGATGAGGCGCGCGAAGAACGCATTGCCGACGGTGTCCCAAGAACAGGTCTCGGTGAATAGCCGCTGCGGCGCGATGCCGCACGAGAGCAGATACGCGGCGCTCGCGGCGCTTTCGTAGATGGGATAACCGCGCGCGTCGAGCGGCGGCGGTTTGTGTGTCGTGCCGGCGCTTAGAAGAATGACAGGCTCCGCGGTGCGGCGCGCTACAACCGCGTCGAGCCGCACACGCATCCACGGAGGCAGATCTCCGCCGCTCCGCACGCCGCCTCCGGGCACAATGACCGCATCGTATTCGCTGTCCGGCATGCGCGCTATTTCAGAATCTCGATCAGCATCGTGCGATACGGCTTGTCGCCGAGGTTGATCAGCACCGGCGCGTCCTCACCCTTGTTGTGCCAGATGACATCGCCGGCCTTGCGCTCGCGAACGGTTTCTTCCCCGGTTCCGGAATCGATGCGCCGGTATTTGCAGTCATCCATGAAGACGATCACCTGATCATGCTGGCGGATGCTGCGGTCGCGCGGCACGCCGGGAAGATACGTGATCTCCGTCACCCGCACGCGTTCGTTGCCGAGTTTGACCTGGTGCGGGAGGCGCGGTGGGGGCGCGGCCGCGAGGGGAACGAGAAGCGCCAGAACGGCGGCAATCGCGCATGTTTTCATACGGGCCATCATAGCGTCATGTGCCGCGCGCGCTGCGCTATCGTTGAAAACGTGTTGAGCCCTAGTGAACTGAAGACGCGTGTGCGCGGCCTGCTGTCGTTTCCGGTAACGCCGTTTACGCCGGAAGGCGAGGTCGACGTGCCGCGTTTCCGGGAGCACGTGCGTTTCATGATCGACGGCGGCCCGGCCGCGCTGTTCGTGTGCGGCGGAACGGGCGAGTTTTTCTCGCTGGACCTGGCCGAATACCGGACACTGGTGGGCGCCGCCGTGGAACAAGCGGCGGGTGCGCTGCCGATCATAGCGGGATGCGGATACGGCACGCGCCTTGCAAACGAATTTGCGCGTGCGGCGGAGAGCGCGGGGGCGGACGGCCTGATGGTGATGCCGCCGTATCTGCTGCACGCCGAACAGAGCGGGCTGTTGGAGCACTATCGCGAGATCGCGTCCGCAACGCGTTTGGGCGTCATTCTGTATCAGCGCGACAACGCGATTTTCGCGCCCGCGACGGTCGCGCGCCTGGCCGAAATCCCGAACATCGTTGGTTTCAAGGACGGCCACGGCGACATGGAGCGCCTGCTGCGCACACGTATGGCCGTTGGCGACCGCCTGCTTTTCTTGAATGGCATGCCCACAGCCGAGCTATCCTGCCGGGCGTTCTACGGAGCGGGCGTGCGCACGTATTCGTCGGCCGTGTTCAACTTCGTGCCGGAGGTTTCGTACGCGTTTTATGAGGCGATGGAACGCGACAATCTCGCGCGAGTGAATGAGTTGCTCGAGGCGTTTTACATCCCGTTCGCGAATTTGCGCGATCGCGCCAAAGGTTATGCCGTTTCGCTGGTTAAAGCGGGCGTGGGTATGATCGGGCGTTCCGCCGGTGGTGTGCGGGCCCCGCTAGTGGACCCGCTGCCGGAGCATCGCGAGGAATTGGCCGCGCTGATAAAGAAGGCGCGCCGCCTGGCGACGGCTCCGGCATCGGTAAACCTGGCGCGGGTTTAGTGGGGCAGGTTGGCAACCTGCGGCCGATTGTCAATCGGCCTTGTCCGCCGCCGTACAATGGTGCCCCGCGCTGCCCTCGTCTCTCGCGAAAGCCACTCCAGACCTGCGCCGGGTCAGCAACTGCGCGAGCTCTCAGATATCGGCCGCCGAACCGGCACTGGCCATCTGAGTACGGCTTTTCACAGCAGTTTTACTATTCTTTCGCACGGTGATTGTCGCTTCGCTGCGAACATCAGAGAGCCACGATGACTCACTCGACGAGATGCACACGCCCGCACCTCGGAATAACTCCGTATCAATGATCTGCAGTCGCGAGCATGCTCGGGAAACCGGGCGAGCCCACTGTTCTATTATTCTGAACTATGCGTATCGCTCTCCTTTTGGCCCTGCCTTGCTTATTGCGTGCGCAGCTCATACCCTCCGGTTCCCCCATTCCCAAGGGCCCGAATCCGCCGGTCGTCTTTCTGAACGGTTATCAGCCCTCCTGCACCGGCGCCGGTTTTTCCAATACGTTCGGCAATGCCGGCCAAGTGCTGCAGGTCGCGCGAATTGCGAGTGTTTTTTTTGATAACTGCGCGATCACGAGTTCGATTTCCGGCAGACCTACTATCGAGGCGTTGGGAGCGGCATTCGGGACCTTTCTCCGCGGCCTGCGTTATACGGACGGAACTGCCGTCACGGAAGTGGACGTGGTCGCACACAGTATGGGCGGTCTGATCGTCCGTAGCTACTTGGCGGGCAAAGCCGATGCCACGCCCGCAGCCTACACACCGCCCACGAATACCGGCATACGCAAGGCGGTATTCATCGCCACGCCACACTTCGGCACGGCTATCGCAGGGCAACTCGGCGCCGATGTCCAGACGCAAGAGATGGCGCTGGGCAGCAATTTTCTATTCGAGCTCAATACGTGGAATGAAGGACTGGATGACCTTCGCGGTGTGGATGCGATTGCGATTGCAGGCACGGGCGGAACGGGGTCGGAGTCGGGGACGACAGCGCTCGGTGGGCTGGACGACGGGGTCGTCACGCTCACCAGCGCTTCACTTGGATTTCTCCGCGCAGGACGAACACGGCTGGTTCATGCCTGCCATGCTTCCATCAGTCTGCTTTACAGTCTCGGGCTTTGTTCCCGCGGCGCTCCGCCGATTGCCGCGATCATGGATACGAATAATGTCACAGGACAGATCGTTTTGTCCTTTCTCACCGGCACGAGTAATTGGCAATCGCTGGGGCAGGCGCTTGAGGATAATTCACTCGCCGTGGTTTTTGGCGGCATCAATCTCCAGGTGCAGGATGCGACGGGAACGCCGAACCCGTTCACCAGCGGCACCATCACTTCTCCTACCGGCCTGAGCGCTCCCCTGGGCCTGTCGTCGACGAAGGAAGTGGCCTACATTGAGTTGTTTCCCGCGAGCAGCCCTCGTCCGATTCAAATACAGATCTCCGGATCGACGGTGAATAGCACTCAAACGCTGCCACCGGGCACGACAGCGACGGTGATTTTGAAACCGGGTCCGGTGATTCGGGGCGTGGTTCCCGCAGCCGGGCCTGTCTTCCCTTACAACGTGGCCCCCGGCGCGTTCGTCTCGATTTACGGAACCAGCCTGGCGGGCAGTACGATGACCGCAGACGCGCCGAATTACCCGATTGCGCTGGGAGACGTGCGGGTGACAGTCAACGGCGCCGCGCTGCCTATACAGTACATCAGCCCTGGACAACTCAATGTCATCTGGCCCGATGCGACACCTGGAGCGACGAAACTGACGGTCGTGACCGGTAGCGGGTCGTTCACTACCAATGTGATTGTCCAGCCGGCTGTCCCATCTGTCTTCACACTGGGTGGCATGACAGCGGCTGCGCTCAATGCGATCAGCGGGACCGTCGTGAGTCCAACGGCGCCACTTCGCGCCGGCGTCGACGTTGTCGCACTTTACCTCACCGGCCTCGGCGCGACTACCCGTAGCGGTAATCTCGATTACGCCGCCATTCAACCGGGGGTCACAATCGGCGGACAAGCGTGCAAGGTTAGCTATGCAGGGCGGGCCCCGGGATTTCCGGCGCTGGATCAGATCAACTGCTCAGTTCCCGCGGGAGTGTCAGGCACGGCAGTTCCGGTGGTTGTGACTTCGAATGGACGCACCGCCAACACAGTGACGCTCAACATTCAATAGATCCGCTTGGGCAAGAATGCTTCCGAGTCACAACCGGCACCATGTCGAACTATGCTGTCTCCAATTTACTCCTTGGCGCCCAGTCAGCA
>JAICMB010000410.1 GCA_025929455.1 Bryobacteraceae bacterium
ACGAGCGGGCCCACGACCGCCTCCGCATGCTCCAAAAAGAGCGCCGCGAACAGGAGCAAGCGGACCTCCACGAAGCCGCCCTTTTACTCGAAACCCACGAAGCCGCCGAAGAAGAAAAGCAAAAAGAAGACCTCTCCCACACGCCTGCGCCCTACGCGCCGGCCACAGATGGCTTCGTTTTTCAAGTAGCTGACATCAAGCAGTTTATCCGCCGCAACAACCGCTCCGCCTACGCCCACGACTACCAATACGGCGACCCCAAAGAGTCGGCGCAAGCCCTCCGTGACTTCGCCAAAGCCGCATGACAGTCTCTGCTGCTCTTATCTGTCGTGGGGCAGGCAGTCCTTGCTGCCTGCCCTGGCCGGGTCTACTTCGATTTGGAGGAGGAAGTGGTTGTGCCAGTCCCGGCCGTACTGCTCGTATGCGACGACCCCGTGGAGCCGGTCTGACCCGCGCCCGCCATCGCGTGCTCGTGCTGTTCCACGCGGATCTGGTTGTTGACGTCCTTCACGCCCGAGACGCCCTCGGCGATATCTTCGGCCAGCCGCTTGGAGTGCCGCTCGTCGACGGTGCCTTTCAGCGTCACCTCGCAGTCGTGCACTTCGACGTCGATTTCGCTCGCGTCAATGTCGGGGTGCTGCGTCAGGCGCTCGTTGATGTCTTCTTTAATACGGTCATCGGACCGTTTCCAGTTCTTCGGCCCGCGGCCGGTGTGCCGGCCCTCCTGGCCGCCGTAGCCGGTGCTCATGCCGCCGCCCCAGCCGGAACCGATCATGCGCCTCGACTCGTTGCCGGCATAGCCGCCGCCCAGAGCGCCGCCCCAACCGGAGCTGGCGTAGCCTCTCCCGCCCCAGGCGCCTTCCATGGACGAGAGGCCGCCCACGTTACCGGAGCCGTATGTCGCGCTGTGGCCAAAATCGCCCCAGCCGCGCCGGCCGAAGTCTTCGCCGTGGCCGTAGTTGCCGTAGCCTTCGCCCTGGTAGCTGCCGCGATCGCCGCGTCCGCTCATTCCGGTGCCGCTATAGCTCGAGCTGCCGCGGCCGCCGAATGTCTCGAAGCCGCCGCCGCCTTCGGCACGCGTACCGCCCCAGCCACCTTCGCTGCGGCCGCCGCGCTCGCGGTCGTAGCCGCGCCCGCCGTACTCACCGCTATAGCCGCGCTCGCGGTCGTAGCGGCCGCCGTAGCCCTCGTCGTAGCGGCCTTGATCGTATCCGCCGCCCTGGAACCCGCGGCCACCTTCATAATCTCCTTCATAACCACGGTTTCCCCGCCAGATATTGCGGCCCGGCTCGCCGTACCGGCTCTCGTAATCGGAGCGGCCGCGGCCGAAGTCGTCCCGGTTGCCCCAATTTTCACGCTCGCTGCGGGTGCCGTACCCCGAGCTGCTATAGCCCCGGTCCGCCCAGTTGTCCCGCCCTTCGCGGTCGTAATCCGAGCCGCGGTCGCGCCCACGGTCGTAGTTGCCCCGTTGCGTCTCGTACTCATAACGTGCCATAGATGCTTATCCTTTCTCTATGAGCTCGGCGCGAGAGTCCGGCATACCACCACAGGCGCGGTGTGTACCTCCGGTCCTCGCCCTCCAACTCCATGCTATTGCGCGGTCTACTCTGCCTCAAGGCATTCTTTAGTAAATTTTAATGACGCGATCAGCGCGACATATGGGCATATACAACGGACGGCCACAATATATTGCGATGAACGTGCTTTACTTTTGAATCGGACGCGGTTAGGATAGGCTCATCCCCCGAGAATGGAACGAAAGGGGCACAACTGCATTGCTGAAACTCAAACGGGTTGAGATTCAGGGCTTCAAGTCTTTCTTTGACAAGACCGAGATGCGCTTCAACGGGTCGGGCATCGCGGCGGTAGTCGGCCCGAACGGTTGCGGGAAATCCAATCTGAGCGACGCCATAAGCTGGGTGCTCGGGGAGCAGTCCGCCAAGAGCTTGCGCGGCGCCCGCATGGAAGATGTGATCTTCGCGGGCACCCGGGACCGCAAACCGCTCGGCATGGCGTCAGTCACGATGACGCTGATGGATCCGGTGCTCACGGCGCAGGCCGTTCAGCCGGCTGCGGTCGAGCAGTCCGGCGAGGAGCACGCCAAGGATGAGCACGCCAACGGCTTCCACGTAAACGGCGACGCCCGCAATGGCCACCTGCAGAATGGCCACGCCCCGGTGTCAACCGCCAGTCGCGGGAGCGGCGAAATCACCATCACGCGCCGGCTGTTCCGTTCCGGCGATAGCGAATATCTGATCAATGGCCGGCCCGCGCGCCTGCGCGACATTCAGGACCTGTTCCTCGGCACCGGTCTCGGTCCCGAAAGCTACGCCATCATCGAGCAGGGCCGCATTGGGCAGATCCTCAGCAATAAGCCGCAGGACCGCCGCGCCGTCATCGAAGAAGCGGCCGGCATCACCAAGTTCAAAACGCGCAAGCGCCTTGCGGAAGCCAAGCTCGAAGGCGCCAAGCAAAACCTCACGCGCGTGTTCGACATCCTCGAAGAGGTCAGCCGCCAAGTCAACTCCCTCAAGCGCCAGGCCGCCAAGGCAAAGCGCTACGAGGAACTGCGCACCGAGATGATCGCGGCGTTGCGCAAATCATTGAGCGGCCGTTTCCGCCTGCTTGAGCGCGATGCCGCGAAGACCGCTCTCGAACTCGCCGCCGCTACCAACGAATTACAATCGCTCTCGGCGCAAGTCGCGACCGGCGAACAGGAATACGCTCGCGCGCAGGAAGAGTGCTTCCGCACGGAAACCGAGCTGACCGCGGTTCGTAAGCAGTTGGCCGACGCGCGCCTGGAGCACGAGCGTTCGCGCGGGCGTCTCGAATCGCAGGCCGCGCAGGTGTCCGGTATCGAGCAGCGCCTCTCGCGTGGTGAAGCCGAAACGCAGGACATCGCGGCGCTGCTCGAGACCCAGACGGCGGAGCTTGAAACACACACCGGCGCGCTCGCCGCGATGGAGCAGGAATTCACGGCCGCGCGCGAACGTCTGCAGCAGAAAACGCAGCAGCGTGAGGAGTTGCAACGCAAGCTGCAGGACCGCTCGCGCGCGCTTGAGCAAGGGCGGCAGCAGGTCATCCGCCTGCTCGGCGAAGCATCTTCGCTAAAAAATCAACTCGCGCAAATCCAGGAATTTCTTTCGGCGATGGAGCGCGACACCGGGCGCGCCCGCCGCGAAGAGGAAACGGCCAGCGCCGACATGGAGCGCTTGGCGCGCTTGAAAGAAGAGTTGTCGGGCAAACTCGGCGCGCGCCAGATGCAACTGCAGTCGCTCGGCGAGCAGCGGCGCACTCTCGAAGCCGACCTGAGCGCGCGCAAAAACTCAGCAGCATCGATGCGGCGCGATCTGGAGCGTGTGCGCGCGGAGCAGTCGCAGGTGCGGGCGCGCCGCGATTCGCTCGAAAACGTCATCTCGCACCGCGCCTACACCACCGACAACGTGAAACGCCTGTTCACGGCGGTGGAGCGCGGCCAGGCGCGCGATTTCAAGCCCGCCGGAGTGCTGGCGGATTTCGTCGAAGTGGACGCCGGGTTCGAGCGCGCCACCGAAGAGTTCCTGCATGACGAATTGGAATACGTCGTCGTGAAGGACTGGGCCGGCGCCCAGCGCGGCATCGACATCATGCGCACCGAACTCGACGGCCGCGCGACATTTCTGGTCGAGACCGGCGAAGGCGGCGGCGGAGAATTGCCGTCCATCGACGACCCCGCGATTACGAGCAGGCTGAGTGCGCACCTGCGTTTGACCAACGGACTGGCGAGCGCGCCGGCCGCGCTTATCCCGCGCATCGCGAATTGCTTTCTTGTAGAAGATCGCGCCGATGCGCAGCGACTGGCGGAGCAATATCCCGCCGCCTACTTCTTGTGCTCCGATGGCGTGAGCTATCACGGGCGCGCCATCAGCGGCGGCAAGAAGAAGGGCAGCGGGCCGCTGGCTCTGAAGCGCGAGTTGCGCGATTTGATCGAACAACTGCGCGCGAAGGATAAGGCGGCCTCCGAAACCGC
>JAICMB010000132.1 GCA_025929455.1 Bryobacteraceae bacterium
AACTGACCGCCTTACCGAAACACTACACGCCGGAAGAGATGAGCAAGGCCGCGGCGCGAGACCGCACTACTCGATTAGAAGGCAACGCAAACCTGCTGTCCGCCGCACGCGCATGCGGAGTTCGACGCTATATTCTGCAATCGTCGGCTTTCTGGTACGCGCCCGGCGATGGTCTCGCCGATGAAACCACCACATTTGCTTTCGACGCATCCCCGGCCGTCGCCGCAGGAACCCGAACCTACGCCACCCTCGAATCGAAGCTCTCCGAGTTTTCCGAACTCGAAGGAGTTGTGCTTCGCTACGGGTTCTTCTACGGTGGCAGCACCTGGTACACAAAGGAAGGCGATATGGGGCAGCAGGTCCGCCGGCGGCAGACTCTGATTATCGGGCACGGTCAGGGCGTGTGGAGTTTCATTCACGTGGACGACGCTGCCGCGGCTACCGTTGCCGCGTTGGATTGCGCGCCCGGCGTGTACAATATCGTCGACGACAATCCCTCCGAGCAGCGCGTGTGGCTCGCCGCTTTCGCCCGCTGGGCTGGCGCGCCGGACCCGCCCACAATCACGGAAGAAAAGGCCCTGCAATCGGCTGGCGCCGACGCGGTCTACTACGCAACCCGCCTCCGCGGCGCGTCGAACGTAAAAGCCCGGCGCGAGCTGCACTTTCAACCCCGGCCCCTTGAGTGGCTCCGAGTTCAAACGGTTTAGCTGGAACCCGATTCACGCTCCTTTTACAGAAAATCAGCACCCCGCGCGCGGGTTTTTTGGTACCCCTTACATGAATACTCATGCGCGCCATCCCCCACTGTGTATTTTTGGCGCTGCTCGCCGGCACGGCCGCGCACGCTGCGACCGGTAACGCTTATGTCGGCAGCAACGTTTGCCGCACGTGTCATTCGGACGTGTGGTCGTCGTTCTACCGCAATCCGCATTTCGTTCTGTACTCGGCGGAACAGAAGCCCGAGAACACCGGCTGCGAGGCATGTCACGGACCGGGTCAGGCGCACGTAGCGGCGCACGGCGGCAAGGCGACCATTGTCGCGTTCTCGGAACTACCCGCGCCGCGCGTGCTGGACGCGTGTTTGCGCTGTCACAGCCAAACCCTTTCACGCGCCAATATCCGCCGCTCGGAGCATACGATAAACGGCATTGCGTGCAATACCTGCCACTCCATTCATCATTCGCCCGTGCCGAGCCGCTTGCTCGCGAAAAAACAAACCGAACTGTGTTACGGCTGTCACGCCGACGTGCGCGCGCAGTTCTCGATGCCGTTCAAGCATCGCGTGAACGAGGGCGTGGTGGCGTGCACGGATTGCCACAACCCGCACGGGTCTTTCGAGCCCACGTGGCGGATGGCGGGCCGCCCGCGCATGGTGGCGCAAACGCAGGCGAACGAGGAGCCATGTTTGAAGTGCCATGCGGAGAAGCGCGGTCCGTTTGTCTTCGAGCATCCACCGGTGCGTGTGGAGGGCTGCGAGATGTGCCATTCCCCGCACGGGTCGACCAACTCGCGCCTGTTGCGCAGGCCGGTGGTGTTCACAATGTGCCTGGAATGCCACAACGGCGCGGATAACTTTGGGCGCGAGCGCAGCGGCGTCGTGGCGTTAACGGCATCGCATAACATGGCCGATCCGAAATTCCAGAACTGCACGGCGTGCCATGTGCGGATTCACGGGAGCAACTCCGATGCGTTCTTCTTGCGTTGAAATGCGGGCATTCGTCATCGCTGCTGCTTTCGTATGCGTTGCCGCGGCACAGCAACCGGCCGCGCCTACTCCGGAACGGGCCGGTTCGGAGAAAGGCGAGACGTGGGGCGATTACAACATCGTCGATTCGTTCGAGACCGGGTACCGCTTCGCGACCGTCGGCGGGAACCCGGACGAGTATCGCAGCAGCGTGAATTACGGAAACGGCGTGCGGCTGTTCAACGGCTATTTCAATTTGAAGTCGAAGGACGGGCACGGGCGCTTTTTCGACGATCTAGTGATTACGACGCAGGACCTCGGCAACGATCCGTATCAGTCCGCTACCGTGCACCTGCAGAAATATAAGCTGTACCGCTATGACATGACCTGGCGTCTGAACGACTACTTCAATCCCGGACTAGTCACCGGCGGCCAGGCAGGGCAGCACTTACTAAACACTCAGTACACGCTGCAGGACCACGATTTCACGCTATTTCCGGATTCCAATTTCAAGTTTTTCTTAGGCTTCACGAATTCGGCGCAAACAGGTCCGGCGTTGTCGTCGATTCAGGAGTTCGATATCAACTCGCCCGTCTCTCCGCTGTTTGAGAACGTGCGCCGGTTTCAGCGCGAGTACCGCGTCGGGAACGAGTTCAAGCTGTTCGGCGTGCGCGTGAACTGGATGCGCGGATGGGAAGACTTCAAAGAAGACACGCCCTTTTCGCTGGCCGGGGGCGACTCCCTCAGCACCTTCCGGCGTGCGGAACCGTACCACGGCACGAGCCCGTATTGGCGCGTAGCCCTGTTCAGCGAAGGTAAGCGCTTCGCCTGGAACGGCAGGTTCACGTATACGGCGGGCTCGCGCGATTTCGTGCTGGACGAAACGGCGATTGGCACAACGCGTTTCGGCGCAGCGCAAAACGTTCAAACCCTTACGTTCGGGAATGCGCGGCGGCCCGTGGCGACCGGCAATCTGAACGTGAGTCTGTTGGCTTCGCCCAAGCTGACGCTGACGAACAGCACTGCGGTATACAACGTACGGACGAGCGGTAACTCCTATTTCGCGCAATACAATGACGCAACCGCCGCGGCACAGGTGCTGTTCTTCGAGTACCTCGGCATTCGCACCATTGCGAACGACACCACGCTCGACTACGCGTATTCGCGGCGGTTCGGATTATTCGCCGACTACGAATACTCTAACCGGCGGATCGCATCCGTGGAACAGACCACCGTCGGCGGGGTCCCGTCGACGTTGCCGGTCAATCAAACGAACCAGCTCAATACGGGCCGCTTGGGGCTGCGGTTCCGGCCCGTCATGCCATTGAGCATCACGATCTCGGGCGAGATCGGACGCAATGACGAACCGTTCGCGCCCCGCTCGGATCGCGACTATCACGCGATCAACGCGCGCGCCGACTACCGCCGTAAAGGCCTGCTGCTTTCCGCCGGCGCACAGACGAACTACAACGTGAACTCCGTCGCACTCTCGTCCTACAGCACCCGCTCGCGGCACTATTTTGCGAGCGGCTCCTGGACCGCGCGCGACTGGCTCACGCTCGATGGATCGTTTTCGCGCCAGCATCTGTACACCATCGGCGGCATCGCGTATTTCGCGAACGCGCAGTTTATAACGGGTGAGGATTCGGTTTATTTGAGTAATCTGAACACCGTGACTTTCGGCGCGCAGATCGCGCTCGCGAAGCGCGCCGACCTGTATCTCGGCTACAGCCGCGTGCAGGACCTGGGTGACGGCCGCAATACGCCGTTCGGCTCGGGAATAGGCTCCGCACTTCCGGCATTTCAGGCGGCGCAGACGCTGCCGCTCACCTACCAATCGCCGCTAGCGCGACTGTCGTTCCGCATAACCGGGAAGTTGCGGTGGAATTTCGGCTATCAATACTACGGCTACCGCGAAGATTTTTATTTGAGCCAGAGCTTCCGCGCGCACACCGGGTACAGCAGTTTGAGCTGGTCGTTTTAAGTCAACGCCGTCACCGCGCGGCATCCGGCACAAACTTCTGCACGCGCCAGTTTTTGATCTCAGCCGTGTAGATTACGCCGTTGCTATCCACCGCGATGCTATGCACGAAATCGAACTCGCCCGGCGCCTTACCGTGATGCCCAAGCACGCCCAGGATCTGACCGTCGGTGTTCAATTTCAGAACACGGTCGTTCACACCATCGCACATGTAGATCGCATTCTGGCGCGGCACGTAGTACAGCCCCCACGGCGAACCCAGGCCGGTCCATTTGCCGAGAAAACGCCCGTTCTGATCGAAAATCTGCACGCGCTGATTGGTGCGGTCCGCGACATAGACGCGGCCGCGCGAGTCAATCGTGACATCGTGAACGAGATTGAATTCGCCGTCGCCGGTTCCTTTGCGTCCCCAGTGCGTCATGTACTCGCCGGTGCGGCTGAACTTCACAACACGCGAGTTCACGTAGCCGTCCGAAACGAAGAATGTTCCGTTATCCCCGAATGCGATGTTGGTCGGCCGGTTGAACCCGTCCTTCGAATCGTTATCGCCCGGCCTGCCGCCAACCTGCGCAATGACCATCAGCAGCTTGCCCGCGGGCGTGAATTTCATCACGCGGTGCGCTTCGACATCGACCGTCCAAATGTTCCCGTCTGGGTCGACGCGAATGCCGTGTGACGATTTGACCGGCGGCTCCGGCCATGCATCGAGGAAGTGGCCGTCGCTCGCCAGATGCACTACCGCATGCGGGCCGCGGTTGAACACCCACACGTTTCCGAAGCGGTCAACATCCACTCCGGAGCACTCGCCGAAGTTCCAGCCGGCCGGAAGTTTGGCCCAGTTCGCGACGACATGGCAGGCCAGTGGCGGTCCGTTTTTCAGCTGGGCATGAAGCGGAAGAGTAGTTACTGTTGCGGCGAGAATGAGGGCAGCGCGCATGCGGTGAACTGTATCACCGCCGCACGAGATGCACAACGGTCTCCATATGGTAGGTCTGCGGGAAAAGATCTACCATCGTGAGCTTCTCGATCTCGTAGCCGGAATCAAGCAGCCCGCGGATGTCGCGTGCAAGTGTCGCCGGATCGCACGAAACCAGCGCCATCCGCGGCGGGGCCAAGCGCGCGAGTTCGCGCGTCGCCACCGGACCAAGTCCCCCGCGCGGAGGATCGGCGATGACAAATTCGGGTGCCGTTTCAAGATGCGAAAGGTAGTCTTCGACATTCGCCTGCACCGTCGTGATATTAGCCGCGGCGCGCCGCGCGTTGAACTCCAGATCGCGGCACGCACTCGCCCCGCTCTCTACGGCCACTACGTTACGGAAGCGCCACGCCAACCGCAGCGCGAACAGCCCCACGCCGGCATACAGGTCGAGCGCGGTCTCGCCGCGCGCATCGTCGATAGCGGTTTCGACGAGCCGTTCGACAAGAAACCGGTTCACCTGAAAGAACGAATTGCGGCTGACGCGCAGGCCGGCATATTCGAGCGGCGATGCAGTTCCGATGCTATTGAGCAGCGCTAACGGGCGCGCAGGCCAGCGCTCGCGCATGTTGACTTGCACCTGCTCCTCGTTCGTGAACAGCTCCACGGCGCCGTTGAATGCGGGCAGGGTGGGAAGACCCGTGGCGAGCGTGCGAATGGCTTCATTTAAGCGCGGCGAAGAGATCGGGCAATGATCGATGGCGCAGAGCCGGTGCGAGCCGTACTCGAAATAGCCAACGGCCCCGCGCTCCACGTGCACCTGTACGCGGTTGCGATAGCCCCACGGCTCGGCGGAAAGCGTGCCGATCGTGCCGCTGTACTCGACATGCCCCAAACGCGCCAGAACTTCGCGCAGGATCTCGCGCTTTTGCTCGACCTGATAGTCGTACGCGGCGTGCTGATACTGGCATCCGCCGCACGTTTCAAAATACGGGCACGGCGCGGCGGTGCGCCTCGGAGATGCGGTTACGATCTCGGATGCGCGGCCGTTCAGGACGTCGCTCTTGAAGCGGTGCAGCGACGCGCGCACGTCCTCACCGGGCAGCACGAAAGGAACGAACGCCACCTGCCCGTTCACACGCGCGAGGCCCGTGCCGCGGTAAACCAGCTTTTCGATATGAATCAGCGTGGAAGCGGACGGGCGCTGCTCTTCGTGCGGCGTTTCCAAACTATCGCTACGTTACCATGAACGTTTTGACCGCCGAAATTCCACAACCCATGCGAAAACGCGTCTTCTCCGGCGTGCAGCCCTCCGGAAATCTACACATCGGCAACTACCTGGGCGCATTGAAAAGCTGGGTGCGCGTGCAGCAGGACTACGACTGTATTTTCGGAATTGTCGACCTGCACGCCGTGACCGTTTACCAGGATCCCGCGGAACTGCACACAAAAATTGAGCAGACCGCCGGGCTGTTTCTCGCCGCCGGCATCGATCCGCAGCAGTCCAGCATCGTAGTGCAATCGTCCGTTCCGGCACACGCGGAACTCGCATGGATGCTGACATGCGTGACACCGGTAGGCTGGCTGGAGCGCATGACGCAGTACAAGGCGAAGGCGAACGCGCAGGAGACGATCGGCGACGGGTTGCTGCAATACCCGGTGCTGATGGCCGCCGACATTCTTCTCTATGACGCCGCTATCGTTCCGGTGGGCGAGGACCAGAGCCAACATCTGGAGCTGACGCGCGACGTCGCCGCGCGGTTCAACAGTCTTTACGGCGAGACGTTCGTGGTGCCCGAAACGCACTTGCCGGCGGTGGGCGCGCGCATCATGGGTCTGGACGAACCGGACAAGAAAATGAGCAAGTCGGCGACAGGCACGGGGCATTCGATCGGGCTTCTCGATACGCCCGCTCAGATCCGGAAGAAGATCATGCGCGCGACAACCGACTCCAATCCCGCCGTGGACTTCGAGACTATGGGCCCAGGCGTTCGCAATCTGATCACGATTTTCCAGGCTTTCGGCGAATGCTCCGACGAGCGAGTGCGGGAGCACTTCGAGGGCATGCGCTACGGCGATTTGAAGAAGCAGGTCGCGGACATAGTGATCGCGAAAGTCGAGCCGTTGCAGCGTGAGTACAACCGCATCATGTCGGAGAGCGGCTATCTCGCCAGCATTCTACAGCAAGGGGCCGAGCGTGTCGCGCCCATCGCTAACTCGACCGTGGAGCGGGTGAAGCGCCGCATGGGATTGTACACCGCGTAGCACCGGCGCACTCCGCAGTGATGAGAGAAGAGGACATCCTCGCCGCGCTGCCGCGCAAGCATCGCAATCTGCTGCTTGGTATCGGCGATGATTGCGCCATCTACCGGCCGCGCGCGAACGAGGATCTCGTCTTCACGACGGACCTCTTCATCGAGGACGTGCATTTCACGCGCGATCTTCCGGCCGCCTCCGTAGGACGGCGCGCGCTCGCACGCAGCTTGAGCGACATCGCCGCGATGGCCGCCGTGCCGCGCTTCTGTCTGGTTTCACTCGCACTGCCGGGCTGGGCAGGCAAACGCTGGATCGGCGCGTTTTATCGCGGATTGGTGAAGTTGGCGGGCGATACAGGCACCGCGCTCGCGGGCGGCGATCTCGCGCACGCGAACAAGCTTGTCTGCGATGTGATGGTTTGCGGCGCCGTGCCTCGCGGCAAGGCCCTGCGACGTGACGGCGCGCGCGCCGGCGATCTGCTCTACGTGTCGGGTCCACTCGGCGGCTGGCGTAAGCGCCGCGACATCGTTCCTCGCCTCGACCTCGCCGCCAAGCTGCGCGGTAAGGCGAGCGCCTGCATGGATATCAGCGACGGGCTCGCGCTCGATCTGCACCGTATGTGCATGGCATCCGGCGTAGCAGCGGAGCTGAGCGCGATTCCGCTGCTGCGCGGCGCGACAGTGGAAGCCGCGCTGCACGATGGCGAAGATTACGAACTGCTCTACACCGCCCCGCCGCGGACGCGTGTTCCTGGCATCCGCATCGGCCGCATCGTGCGGGGCAATCCGGGCGCGATAACATACGACGGCAGGCGCCTCGCCCCTACCGGCTATGACCACTTCCGCAACCGTACTTGATCTCATCGAAGCATTCCGGCGTTCCAAGACGATGTTCGCCGCCGTCGAGTTGGGCGTGTTCGACAACATGCCTGCAACGGCGGATGAACTGCGCACCCGCTTAAACACGGCCGAGATCGCGCGTTTACTCGACGCCTGCATTGCGCTCGGGCTGCTCGAGAAACGCGGCTCCGTGTACCACAACACGCCCGAATCGGACCGCTTTCTGCGCAGCACCAGTCCGGATGCGATGACCGGCTACATCCGCTATTCGAACGAGGTCCTCTATCCCATGTGGGCGCACCTCGAAGACGCCGTCCGCGAAGGCACGCACCGCTGGAAGCAGACGTTTAACCTGGACGGGCCGATCTTCTCGCATTTCTTTCGCAGCGACGAAGCGATGCGCGAGTTCCTCAAGGGCATG
>JAICMB010000680.1 GCA_025929455.1 Bryobacteraceae bacterium
TGAGATCGGTACATCCCACGCGACGGATTCCCAATCGAAGAGCAGAAGCTGGTTTTCTTTGACGCGCGTGTTCCATGGAGCGAAGTCGCCGTGACTGATGCCGCAGCGGACCGTCGCCCGTTCCAGCGCGATGTGTGCGCGCCGCAGCGCCTCTTGCGCGGGCGCTTTCCACTCGGGTCCTAAATCGACAGCAGCGGCTTTCCACTCGGCGTTCACAGCGTCGATGATGCTCAAACCAGGAACCTGTTTCACCTGCGCGCTCCACAACCGTTCCAGAAAGGCATCATGCAAAATCGTCAACTCCACCGGCCCGCGGGAACCGTCGATCGGCGACTGATACACGACGGTCGTGTTGTTCCACTCGCCGCCATACAAAAGCTTGGGCACATGCGGCCGCAGGCTCGAGGACGCCGCCAACCGCTCGAGTGCCACGCTCTCGTTTCGCACTCGGCGCACGGCCCCGGGGGCCATCGGCGTTTTGATGTAACCAAGGATCTTGCCATCTTCTCTGAGCGCCTGAACGGTCAATTTACGCACGGCGGCTTGCCGGCCAACTGAAAACGCGAACACGGTCTTGTGCTCACCGGTTACGTTCGCAACGAGATCGCAGAACGATGGCGTATGCCTGCACGCCACAAGCAACCTACACGCGGCGGGACCAACCCAGCCATAGGAAACCAACCGGCTCAAAATTGTCTTTCCAAACCGCGCCTTCAGCTTGTTCGGCTCGTATATACGCGCTGCGCTTTGCAGTGCCCGGCGCGACTGAACTGGCAGGAGCCACCTGACCTGAGCCGCCGAGGGTACAGCAATAAACGAGAATAAATGCGGGTATCCGGCTTTTAATAGCTCCTCCCGCATACGGCGTGTCGGCGACGTAGAAAACAGCACGTCCGCTGCATTGTCCGAACCGGTTCTAAGCCATGTCCTCGCGTCGTACGCAGGCCATCCACTCCACAACTCGAGCGCGTGCGCTAGCAGGTTTTCCATTTGTGGTCGTGCAGAGAACGGCAACTTATCGGGTAGAGGGCGTTTCGCAGACGTCCGTCGTGGCCTGCCGCCATAAAGCGTCAGTGCGCGCCGTTATAATGGTGAGCGCACGTTCTACAACCTGATCTAGACCGTCTTCGCAGATGAGCAGATCGGCTTGCGGTATTCGGCGCGCTAATCCCCGATACACAGCGCGTTGTCTCGCGATTTCTTTGCCGCCGAGCTCCTGCTTTCTCCTCAGAATCGTTTTTTCGTTAGCGTCGAGGATAAGTACCAGGTCCGGTTTCGGAATAAAAGGCTCCATAACGCGCAGCGCCCATTTCGGACCGCCGTATCGATACCGGCGCGGATCGGCAAGCACATCGTGAAAATACCGGTCAAAAATAACCAGACCGGAGCCGGCGACGATCGGCCGAACGTGCACCCAATAGCCCACCCAGTAATCGAGCAGGTGTGAAATCAAGTGCAAAACTGACCGTACGCTCGACCGCACTGGTTTGTCGTGTGGGTCCGTAGTGCTTTCGCCGTGTTTGCGCCGGAACAGCGCCATGGGGCGCCAATGAAACACTTCGCATGTCGTGAAAACGTCTTCCGTGTGGGTGCGAATAGCGTCGATCAAAGAACTCTTGCCTACACCATCCGGGCCCAGCAGTGCGATAAACAAGCCGGGGCGGCCCGCTAACCGCCGCAGCGCGATCACCACAGACCCTCTCTGCGCCGCGGCGCAAGATACGCACTTTTACCGTTCGTAGCAGTAGGTGCCGCTTTTACCACCGGACCGCTCGAGAACAATGTCAGTAGCTCCAGAACAGGTACCCCGGCGACCGACTTAATCAGACTCTCGCAACACGCTCAAGTCATCGCCCTGAGCGCCACAACGTCTCGTTCTTACAGGGCACCCGTGCCGCGGAGAACCGCAGGTATCGTCCGTAGCAGTATTTTGAAATCGAGTCCCAAGGACCAGCGGTCAATGTATTGAAGGTCCAACTCCATCCACTGATTAAACGGCACGGAACTGCGGCCGCCAATCTGCCACAGGCAAGTAATGCCCGGCTTGACGCTAAATCGCCGGCGTTGCCAGTCCTCGCTGAATCCGCTGTAATCGCGAATGGGCAACGGCCGCGGACCCACTAGGCTCATATCACCCTTGAGCACATTAAACAATTGCGGGAGTTCGTCAATACTGGTCCGGCGGAGAACTCCTCCAATGCGAGTAAGGCGAGGGTCATTTGTGATTTTGAAAACCGGGCCCGGTACCTCATTCAGATGGGCGATCGCTTTGAACCGCTCTTCCGCGTCCACAATCATGGTTCGGAACTTATATAGCCGGAACGGCCGCTTGTTCAGACCGACCCGCGGCTGAATGAAAAAAATGGGACCGGGAGATGTCAACTTGATCAGAATGGGGGCGGCAATCAGAAGTGGTGTTGTGGCCGTTATCGCCGCGACCGAA
>JAICMB010000099.1 GCA_025929455.1 Bryobacteraceae bacterium
AACTGGGGTTACGACGGCGTATATCCGTTTGCGGTGCAGAATTCCTATGGCGGGCCGAATGGACTAAAGCGACTGGTCGACGCGGCGCACAATGAAGGACTCGCGGTTGTGCTCGATACCGTGTACAACCACCTCGGACCCGACGGAAATTATCTGGGCGCGTTCGGGCCGTACTTTACGTCGCGCTACGAAACACCCTGGGGTCCCGGCTTCGATTTCGACGGGCCGTACCGTTCGGCGGTGCGCGCGTTCATTACATCGAATGCCGCCGCGTGGATTCGCGACTATCACATCGATGCACTGCGGCTCGACGCGGTGCATACCATGTACGATTCCTCGGTTCCGCACATTTTGCGCGAGATTTCGCGCACCGTTCGCGAGGAAGGCGCGCGCCAGCAGAGGCGAACCTACGTGCTCGCCGAAACCGGGCCCACGCGCCGTGAACCGGTGCACGGCAAAGAGATCGCGCGCCTGGGCGTCGACGGACAGTGGCACGACGAATTTCACCACGCGCTGCACGTTCTGCTGACCGGAGAGAAGCACGGCTATTACGCGCCGTACTCGACGGGAAACGTGCGCGACCTGGTGGCCTGCTATAGCACTGCGCAGCCCAAGCGCTCTACCCGCTTGTCCACCGCTACGCAGCCGCAGTGCGTGCCGATCGTATTCAGCCAGAATCACGATCAGGCCGGAAACCGCGCCGCCGGAGAACGATTGTCGGCTCTCGTCGAATTCGAGAAGGCCAAGCTCGCTGCCGGCGTCTGTATCCTCTCCCCATTTGTGCCACTCCTGTTCATGGGTGAGGAGCTTGCGGAGCGGGCTCCCTTCCCGTATTTCATCGATCATTCCGATCCCTCGCTGGTCGACGCGATACGGGAAGGGCGCGCCCGCGAACTGGCCGAATTCGGTTCGGAAGCTCCACCGTACGATCCGCAGCATCAAGGCACATTCGCGGCGGCGTGCCTCGACCGCAGCGGTTGCAGCGAAGAGGGCGCGACGATGCTCGCGCTTTATCGCGAACTGCTGTCGCTCAGGAAAGAACTGCTGCCCGCAGATGTCCGACGGAGTGCCGTGGTGTCCGCCTCGGACGAGTCGCCGGCCTATCTGCTGCAGTATGGCCAATCGCGCTGCGACACCGTGGTGCTATACCACTTCGGGCAGCACGCGCAGGGCGTGATCTGCAGCATGCCAACAGGATTCTGGCGCAGGATCTTCGATGCGGCATCCGAGGAGTGGGGCGGCCCGGGATGCAATGCGCGCGAGAGCTTTTTCTCAAGCGGGAACACCCGTATTGCGATGGCGCCGAATTCGTTCTGCGTCTTCACGCGCTGCCCGGAGGAGCAGTAGAGTGGCTGCTCTACCAGTTGCCGAACCGCGAACGCAGACGCGGCGCCCGGGCCTGCAACTGCTTCGCGTCTCAGCGCCGGAACGCCGTCAGGCAACGGTCGCGAGTTACCGTCTGCAGTTCTCTCCGGAGTTCGGATTTCGTGATGCCGAACGCCTGGCGCCTTGGCTCGCTTCCATCGGCATCACGCACGTGTATGCGTCGCCGATTATGGCGGCGCGGTCCGGCAGCACGCATGGCTACGACGTAACGGACCCGGGGCATCTGAATCCCGCGCTCGGATCCCATGCCGATTTCCTGGCGTTCACAAACGAACTGCACCGGCATGGGCTCGGTCTCATCGTTGACATCGTTCCCAATCACATGGCGGCGTCGTGGGAAAACGCCTGGTGGCGCGACGTACTAGAGGCGGGTCGCTGTTCGGCATGGGCGCATTTCTTCGATATCGATTGGGACAATCCGATCTGTCCGGGCAGGATCGTTCTTCCCGTGCTGGGGGCTGACCTCGCGGACGTGCTCCGCAACGGTCAGCTCCGGCTCAGCCTGGATGACGACGGACTAGTTTTGAATTACTGGGAGCACCGGTTCCCGGTGCGGCTTGGCAGTTATGCGCGCGTATTCGGCCGCGTGCGCCCGGACGCTAGTGGGTGGCGCCCGGACGGGGAAAACGCCGTGCGGACGTGGCTCAGTTCGTGGCGGTTTTCCGATACAGCGGTCGAGCGCTCGCGCGTCAAAAGGTCGTTCCGCGATCTGTTGACGTCGGGATCTGCGCGCGCATTTGCCGAGGCCGTGGTGAACGCCGTCAACGACGACAGCGCCGAACTTGCGGCGGTCCTCGATGAGCAGCACTATGTCCTGGCGTACTGGCGGACTGGGCGGCCGGGGTACCGCCGCTTTTTTGACGTGAATGAGCTGGTAGCGGTGCGCGTCGAAGACGAGCACGTATTCGGCACGACGCACCGGTTCGCGATCGAGCTAGCAGCGGACGGCTGTATCGATGGATTACGCATCGATCACATCGACGGCTTGCGGCAACCAACGCGATACCTGTCACGCTTGCGCCGCGCACTCGATGACGCCGGCGCGCGCAATACGTTCATCGCGGTCGAAAAGATTCTCATGCCCGGCGAGCAGTTGCCGCGCGACTGGCACGTAGCGGGCACGACGGGTTACGATTTCCTCACTTGCGCCAATGGCGTCTTTGTAAGCGGCAACGGGCTGCGGCGATTGGAAGAGGCTGCCGCGCAGCTCACGGCTTGCACAGGAAGCTTTGACGATCTGGCATACGCTGCCAAGCGGTACGCGATCGAAAACGTCCTGGACGCGGAGTTCACGCGCCTGCGGCAGCGGTTGGAAGCACTCGGTTTCACGAATCACGCACAACTGGCGCGCGCCCTTGAAGAGGTCGCGGCCAATATGCCCGTGTACCGCACCTATATCGAACGCTTCAACATCAGCGCCGAGGATCGCGACGTGCTGGAAGCGGCGGTTGCCGGCGCCGTGTCCCGCAACCCCGACGCGATGAGCGGGCAGGAGCCGGCCGTGCGCAGTCTTCTGCTGCTCGACGCGCCACGTGGGTTGTCGCACGAGCAGATGCTCACACGCCTGGATTTTCTGCTTTCATGGCAACAGAACACTGGCCCGCTTATGGCCAAGGCAGTAGAGGACACGGTGTTCTACCGCTACAACCGTCTGACCTCGCTGAACACCATCGGCGGCAATTCGCGACCGGTCGCTCCGGGCTGCTTTCACGCCATCACGCTGAAACGCGCGCTTACCTGGCCTGCGGCCATGAACGCAACATCCACGCATGACGCCAAGCTCGGCGAAGACGTGCGCTCCCGGATCAACGTGCTGTCGGAACTTCCGGAGCAGTGGATGGAGCGCGTGCGCACGTGGACCCGCTGGAACTTCCGCCACAAGCGAGCCGTCGGCGGCCAATCCGCGCCTGCCGGGAATGACGAATTTCTGTTGTATCAGATCCTCGCGGGAGCATGGCCCCTTGAGGGCGGCGTCACGCCGGAGTTCATTGCGCGCATAGAGCAGTTCATGTTAAAAGCCGTGCGGCAGGCCAAGCAGCACACGTCTTGGACCGATCCCGATGCGGAGTATGAAAACGCACTCGCAGACTTTGTGAGAGGCGTGCTTGATACGAGTGCGGACAATCCTTTCGTTGCCGATTTTGAGCCGTTTCAGCGCTGGCTCGCGCCCTTCGGGGCCGTGAATTCGCTCGCGCAAGTACTTTTAAAGGCCGCGGCGCCCGGGTCGCCCGACTTCTACCAAGGGTCCACGCTGTGGGATTTCTGCCTGGTCGACCCGGACAACCGGCGGCCTGTTGCGTTCGATCGCAGAGTGCAATTGTGCGGCGACATGAATCGCCGCGGCGTCGCGGAAATTAAGAACTGCTGGCGCGACGGCTGCATCAAGATGTTCGTTACGGCTCGCACTCTCCGCGCGCGCCGTGAACATGCGGCATTGTTCGCGTCGGGCTCGTATATCCCGCTCGAAGTATCGGGCCCGCAGTCGAATCATGTGCTCGCGTTCGCGCGGCGTTTCCGCGACGAGTGGGCCATCGCCATCGTGCCGCGGCTGCTCGCGAGTATGTGCCCCCATGCGAATCCGTTCGAGCCCGGTCCCGTTTGGAAATCGACGATTGTGCATTTACCGGCCCGAGCGCCCGCGGAATGGCACGATGCATTTACAGATTGTGGCCATGCCGCGAAACATGGGGCCCTGCCATTGAACGACGTCCTCTCCTCTTTCCCGATGTCCCTCCTCCTGTGCTGACAAAGGGTGGCGCAGCCAGTCTAAGGCTGGCTGCGCGCTTTTGACTGACGCACCAGGGCAGCGCGCGAACGCTTAATGCTCACCTTCATCTTCAGACCGTAACCGCACACGTGCTACAAAACATTTGAATGCCCGCGCGTGTTCTCGACGGAAAATGGGTGCGCGACCAGACGTTTGCCGATCTGCGGCCACGGCTTGCCCGCCTGCGGCGCCGGCCCGGACTGGCGGTGGTGCTGGTGGGCCACGACCCCGCTTCGGAAATTTATGTCCGCCATAAAGTGAAGGCCTGCGAGAACCTCGGCATTTACAGCGAAAAGATCACGCCGGACGGCAACATCGCAACCGGCGACCTGATCGCGATCATCGAGGGTCTGAACCAGCGCCCGGAGATTGACGGCATCCTGGTGCAGATGCCGCTTCCTGCTCACATCGACAGCCGCACCGTGCTGGTAAGCATCGCGCCCGAGAAGGACGCCGACGGTTTCCATCCGTGCAACGTCGGCAATCTCGTCGCCAACATTCCCGCGCCACGCGCCTGTACGCCGGCGGGCATCATGGAGATGCTGCATCGCTATGAGATCCCCATCGCCGGACGGCACGCGGTGGTGATCGGCCGCAGCGATATCGTTGGCAAGCCAATGGCTCTGATGCTGCTGCACGCTAACGCCACGGTCACCATCTGCCATTCGCGCACAGCCGATGTGGCCGCCGAAGCGCGCCGTGCCGACATTCTGGTTGCCGCCATCGGTCGCGCTGGTTTCGTCACGCGCGATTTCATTAAGCCGGGCGCGACCGTCGTGGATGTAGGCATGAACCGCATTCACGAAGGCAAGGGCGGCCTGGTGGGCGATGTCGACGCCGCGAGCGCGAGCGAACTTGCAGGCGCGTACACGCCCGTACCCGGCGGCGTGGGACCGCTCACCGTCGCGATGCTCATGTCCAACACCGTTGCCGCGGCCGAGCGGCACACATGCTGCGCGTAGGCCTGACCGGAGGGCTCGCGACCGGCAAAACGTTCGTCGCGGAAACGCTCCGGGAACTCGGCTGCCATGTCATCCAGGCCGACCTTCTGGGTCACGAGGCACTGCTGCCCGCAGGTGGTGCGTACGACGCCGTCGTCAATTTGTTCGGCGGCGCGATCCTTGACGACGAAGCCCTGATCGACCGCCGCAAACTTGCGGAAGTCGTATTCGCCGACGATGCGAAGCTTGCACTGCTGAACTCGCTGGTCCACCCCGTCGTCGCCGGCCGCGAAGAAGAAGTCATGACGCGGATTGCCGCGTCCGAGCCGCGCGCCATCGTAGTTGTCGAAGCCGCCATTTTGATCGAAACTGGAAGTTACAAGCGATTTCAAAAGCTGGTAGTGGTATCCTGCCGGCCCGAGCAGCAACTCGAGCGAGCCATCGCTCGCGGCATGCCGCTCGAGCAGGCGCGCGACCGCTTGCGGCGGCAACTCCCGATGGAAGAGAAGATTCAGCTCGCGGATTACGTGATCGACACCTCCGGCACCATCGCGGATACCGTTCGTCAAACCACATCGGTCTACGAGTCGCTGAAGGCGCAATCGATATGAGTATTCTCCGTGTTCTGGTGATCACGACGCTGATCGTGGCCGGATTTCTGTTCGTGACCACGCATGCCGAACGGGGCGGGCAATCGCGCCTCGTACACGATGTCGGCCATTTTTGGACTGGACCCACCACTGCGCAATCTGCTGGCCTGAGCCCCGACGAGCAGAATAATATCGATGTTTATAAGGCCGCGCGGCAGGCCACGGTCAATATCACCAGCCAGGTTTTTCAGCAAACGTGGTTTTTCGAAGTCTATCCCACCAAGGACTTCGGCTCCGGTTTCATCGTGAGTCCGGACGGCAAAGTCGTAACGAATAGCCACGTGATCGGCGATGAGAACCGCATCGAGGTCAGCATCGACAAATCGCGTTATCGCGGGCGGCTGCTCTATCGCGATCGCTACAACGACATTGCCCTTGTCAAAATCGAGCCGAAGCACCCGCTCAAGGTGCTTCATTTCGGTGATTCCGACAGCTTGCAGGTGGGTCAAAAAGTGCTCGCGATCGGTAATCCTTTCGGGATTCTCGAGGAGACGCTCACAGTCGGGGTAGTTAGTTCGTTACACCGCACCATCAAAGGACAGAACGGTGACGAACTCGACGGCATGATCCAAACGGATGCGGCGATTAACCCGGGCAATAGCGGCGGCCCGCTGCTCGATTCCAACGGTAACGTCATTGGCGTAAATACGGCCATCCTCGGACAGGGTGGCAATATCGGAATCGGGTTCGCGATCCCGGTGAATCGCCTGAAACAGATTCTCGACGACTTTTCCACGGGTCGCGGGCGAGCGAAACTCGGCGTTAGCGTTGCGTACGTGGTGGGCGACTATGCGGACGCGCTGGACCTGCCAACACAGGGCGGCTTGCTGGTACAGGCGGTTACACCGGGATCACCGGCCGAGGCGGCGGGCATCCGCGGCGGTCGCCGGAGCGTAGTCATAGGCAACTACGAAGTTGTGATCGGCGGCGATCTGATCATGTCCATAGACGGCAATCCGGTCGACCGGGCCGATGCGCTGGCGCGTGCGCTGGCACGCAAGCGCGCCGGCGATACCATCGAGTTCACCATCTACCGCGACGGGCGCACAACCAATGTACGCGTCCGCTTGGGTGAGTCGCGCGACCGTGTTTAGACATCTACTCTGCTCACCTTGTTAGGTAGCCATTCCGTTCTGCTTGGCAGCCTGCTTGCTTTCCACGATGGCGGGTAAGCATGTGGAAACTCGTTAAGCAGACCTATAACGGCTGGAGCGATCACGATGCGCAAAGCCTCGGTGCAGCGCTTGCGTATTACACGGTTTTTTCACTTGCGCCGTTGCTCGTCATCGCGATAGCGATCTGCGGGATGGTGTTCGGCCGTGAGGCCGTGCAGGGGCAGATCTCAGGGCAGCTCAGCGGCCTGGTGGGAGCCGGCGCGGGAGGCGCGATTCAGGACATGCTGAAACACGCGCGATCGCCGGCCGCGGGCATCGTCGCCACTATCATCGGGTTCATCGTTCTGTTCTTTGGCGCTTCCGGCGTTTTCAATGAGCTGCGCACCGCGCTGAATCGGATCTGGAACGTGAAGAACGCCGACTCTGCCGGCGTCTGGGGAACCATTAAAGGCGAGTTCAAGTCTTTTGCGATGATTGTGGGCATCGGCTTTTTGCTGCTCGTTTCCCTGCTGATCAGCGCGGCGGTCGCGGGCATCAGTCATTTCGCCTCCGGGTATTTTCCAGCAGCCACATTCCGCCTCGTGAGCGGGCTGGTTTCATTCGTCGTTATCGCGGCTCTGTTCGCCGTCATTTTCCGGTATGTGCCGAAGCAGCGCCTTCCGTGGCGCGACTTGTGGATCGGAAGCCTCGTCACCGCCGTGCTGTTCACGGCCGGCAAGTACGCCATCGGCATCTATCTCGGCAAGGCGAGCGTCGGCTCATCATACGGCGCGGCCGGATCGCTGATAGCCCTGCTGGTCTGGATTTATTATTCCGCGCAGCTTTTCCTTTTCGGAGCGGAGTTCACTCACGTATATGCGCGGGAGCGCGGTTCGTTAAAAGATACTGGACCGGAAAAGGCCGGGCCGCCCGAGCCGCTGGAATCGCCCCGGCTGGCCGTGGCGCACACGCCGCCGACGCGACGGGAGTCGGAAGCGGAGCACGTCTACCATACGGCCGCGCACGATATGGGTCCCGTCAAAGCGATTGCTTACGGTGTAGCTTGGAGTGCACTGCTGGCCGGCTTGGGATGGTGGCGTAAACCGTCGCGCCAGCGCGGCCGCACGCATACGTAATCGTGGTCGCATGTGAACGGGCGTTCGGTTGGACCGGCGAAATGCTGCCTCCGGTCGGCATCGGGACCTGGACGCTGGAGCAGGCGCGCCGCGAGCAGGCGGTCGAGGCGCTGCGTGCCGCGATCGAACTGGGGTTTGCGCTCATCGACACCGCGGAAATGTACGGTAACGGGACCGTGGAGCGAATCGTCGGCGAAGCCATTTGCGGCCGCCGCGAACAGGTGTTTGTGGTGAGCAAAGTGTTGCCGGTGAACGCCAGCTACGACGGAACGTTACGCGCGTGCGAGCGAAGCCTGCAACGCATGGATTGCACCACGATCGATCTGTACTTACTGCATTGGCCCGGCGCGCTGCCGCTCAATGAAACGATGCGGGCGCTCGAAACGCTGGTTGAGCGGAAACTTGTTCGCTATATCGGCGTGAGCAATTTCACCGTGCCCGAACTGCAGGAGGCACAGGGCGCGTTGCGGCATACGCGGCTGGCCTGTAACCAGGTGCTGTACAACTTGACGAGTCGCGGCATTGAGCGAAATGTGTTGCCGTACTGCCTCGAGCAAGAGATTGCCGTAATGGCATACAGCCCGCTGTGCCACGGCGAATTTCCCAAGCCGAATACGGCCGGGTGCCTCATTCTCGAAGAAGTTGGACAGCGCTATAGACGTACACCGCGACAGGTGGCGCTCAGCTTCTTGCTGAGGCACGGCGTGTTTGCCATTCCGAAATCCGCGAACGCGACGCACGTGCGGGAAAATTGCGGGGGAGCAGGCTGGGAGTTGCGGCCGCAGGAGTACGAAATTATCGACCGCGCGTTTCCCGCGCCCAAGCACGAGGTTCCGCTGGAGATGCTGTGATTGCGGCGCATCACAGTTCGGCGGTGCTTGACGCGGTTGCGGTGCGACGCTGCCCGAACTGCGGCGGCACACGCTTCGAGCGCATGCTGCGGCCGGAGCGTGTGCACCAAGAGATCGAATATCGCGAGCACTTTATATTCGACCGCTTGGAAGGACACCCTTCGCCGTCCGAGCTCAAAGACCTCACCGAATTCGCGCACCAGAACGATGTAGCGATCCTCTGTTGCAGCGCTTGTGGGGTGTTGATCCGCGATGAGCCGTCGGCGCGCACGGAGCGCTCCTACGTGAACGATCATTACGACCGCACCGTGCTCGACCGCCTGTTTCCGCGCTACGCTCAGGCGTTCCGCGCCAAGAGCGACCCGTACCGGGCGCTCCTTCGACCTGATGCGTGCATCCTGGAGATCGGCAGTCACCTGGGCGCGTTCCTCGAAACGGCGCGCGAGTGGGGCTGGCGTGCCGA
>JAICMB010000074.1 GCA_025929455.1 Bryobacteraceae bacterium
GGCCCGCCGTCGAGCGGCGCCAACCAGATGTTCCCCACGCCGGCGCGCACATCCACCATCGTTACGGCATCACCCCCGGGCGTCCAGCGCAGCGTGGAATCGGGCATCACGGTCGACGGCGCCGCCAAGGTTCGCACGGGCTCGTTCCCACCGTCAGGCGGAAACAACGCCAGCTTCCAAACGGGCTTGTCCTTGTTTTCGGCATGCCAGCATGCGATGACTCCGTTAACGGGCGATATCGCCGGATGCGTCGTCAAGTGATGCGTCAACTGTCGCGGCACGCCTCCCTCTACGGGTACCGTCCACAGGTT
Source organism: Bryobacteraceae bacterium (assembly GCA_025929455.1). The sequence continues at coordinate 312 of JAICMB010000074.1, forward strand.
CCACATCGCGTCAATGCCGGTGTGATGGTAAACGAGATAACGTCCGTCGGGCGTGAACTGTGGCCAGTTGCTGTCCTGCACGCTCGCCGTGAGTTGCCGCGGGTCGCTGCCGTCCGCGTTGGCCCGCCAGATGTTCCAGTTGCCGCTGCGATTGGAGTGAAAGGCGATGAGTTTGCCGTCGGGCGACGCATCCGGCGCGTAACTGCGCCCCGTACCGGACGTGATCTGCCGCTGCCCCGTGCCGTCCGCGTTCATTATCCACAGGTCGGCGATTCCGGTTGCATCGGATGCATAAAGAATTTTGTCATCGGGCGTCCAGCTCAAATCGAAATACCGTCCACCGCCCGGTGTGATTTGCACGGCATCGCGCGGATTGCGCGCGTTCGTTACGTAAATGTTCGAGAGCGTCTGGAGTTGGACCGAAACCATCTTCGTGTCGCCGGCCGCCACGCTCACGCCGATGTAATCGTCGAGGTCGGCGGTGATCCTCCGGCTTGCGCCGCCATGCAGCGGGACATACCAGATGTGCTGGAACGACGAATCCTGCTCCTGCCCGATCACCGCGCATGCGCGCCCGCCGCGCACAAACGTGATGCGCTGCAGCCATTGCCAGCGCGGCGACGGCACTGTCTCCATGTTGCCGCCCGTTGTATCGACGCGCACGAGCCGGATGTAGAATCCCTTTGTGTCGGTGCCCTCAATGCCCGCGATGATAGTGCGGGCATCCGGAGACCATGCCGGATTAGCGCTGCGCGTGAACCGCTCCGGGAATTTCGTCGACGCGAGCAGCCGTGCACCGGAGCCGTCCGCGTTCGACACATACAGTCCATCTCGTCCCGCGGCGCGATCGGCACGCATGTACGCCGCGCGCGTGCCATCGCCGGTAAGTGCGATCTGCCCCGGCACGCCGCTCATCAATAAACGCGGGCGGCCATCCTTGAGCGGAACTTTGTGCAGCCTGCGGCTGGCGGGCTCGGACCACGAAAAGCTGACGAAGCTCACGGACCGACCGTTGTCTGTGAACCCCAGTCCCGTTACGTCGCTGTCGAACTCCGTGATCGCACGTGCCGCAGTGCGGTCTCTTAAATCGCGCAGCCACAGCCGCGTTTTGCCGCCCTCCGATGTTGTATACGCGACCGTGCTCGCGTCCGGAGAAATAGCGGCAAGCTGCGCCGTGCCGTTGGTGGTCAGCTTCGCGATCTTGAATGATGGGAAGAAGGCGCCCGCGCGCATCACAGCCACGCGCCAGACCACCACGGCAGCAATCAACACGATGACGGCAGCAGCCGCGGCCACCAGTTTGTAAGGGCGCTTCGTTTCGGCGGGAGCAGCCGCGCGCGTGAACCGCGGGTTCCTGCGCAGAAAATCCCAGCCCGGCGAAACGTCCAGCCACACCATCCACCAGTCGCAATCCTCACGCGCCTGCGCCAGAATGTGTAGCGCCTTCGCGCGATGCCCCGCCGCGATTTGCACCGCCGCGCGGACGTAACCCGACACGTACTGCCGTTCGGCCTCGTCCTCCACCGACTCTGCGATCGCTCGCGCCGTCTGCAAATTACCCGCGCGCGCTTCGGCGTGCGCGAGTGCCGCAACCACTAGCGAGCCGGTACCGCTCAGACCCGCACCGAGCCGCGCCGCCTGCAGCGCGCCGGGCACATCGTCGAGTTCGAGGAGCGCCCAAGCGAGAATGCTGTACACCACCGGCGCCTCACCGACATGCTGCAGCGCCGTGCGCGCAACTTCAACCGCCCGCGAAAACTGCCGCGCATTGTGATAACAAAGCGCGAGCGACGCCGCCGCCACCGGCGAAAACGGATCGAGTTTGCGCGCCCGCTCCAGGCTTGCAATAGCGAGATCGTGCTTGCCTCGCGCCGAATTGAGCAGCCCATACCACTGATGCGCCACCGCGTAATCCGGATCGCTCATGATCGCGAGCTGGAAATGTTCCGCGGCCGTGTTGAGATCGCGCTCCAGCGCCCATAGCGCAAACCCCAATGCGGCGTGCCCTTCCGCCGATGCCGGGTCAAGCTGAATGGCCGTCAACGCGCGTTCCTTTGCCGCCGCGAACGATTCCGCCGGCCGCAGCCCGCCCGACATGCCCAGCACGATGTAATAATTCGCCACGCCGGCATGCGCTTTGGCGTACTTCGGATCGATCGCAATCGCTTCCATGAAGCACACCAGCGCACGCGCCAGGTCTTCCGTGTTCGTGATGCTGCGGCTCCAATGCCAGCGGCCGCGCAGATACGCCTCGTGCGCTTTCGGGTTGGTGGTCCCGCGGCGCGCGATGCGCTCGCGCTCCTCGCCCGTTAACTGCGGCAGCAGCGCCATCGCGACCTGCTCGGAGATGGAATCCTCTAGCCTGAGCAGGTCCTGTTGTCGCTCATCGAAGCTCGCCGCCCACTCCGTGTTGCCGGACGCGCAGCGCACCAGTTGCACGCTGACGCGGACCCGGTCGCCCTTGTTGTGGATGCGGCCTTCGAGCACATATTCAACGTTCAGATCCTTGCCCGCCTGCGGCGCGGCGTCCGCGGCGCTGTACTTCAGAACGGCGCTGGTCGGTTTTACCAGCATGCGTCCCACTGCGCTGAGCTTTGTGATCAGCGCGTCGGTCATGCCGGTGCCGAGATAGACGTCGCTGGTGCTATCGCAGTCCAGGACTTGAAACGGCAGGATCGCGACGGAGCCTGGCAACGCAGCGCCGCGCGCCGATTGCTCGCCGGTGGGCGACAGCGTAATGCCATCGCGATAGCGCTGCACATCGGCGGCAAACGCTTCGGCCGATTCGTAGCGGTCCTCCGGCGCCCAGCGGATCGCCCGCAGCACCAGCACACGCAAATCGCCAGTGAGTGGTCCCTCTTCCGTTGCAGCGTTGATGTCTTCGTGCGACGCTTTCGGGCCCGGGCGCACGCCGGTCAACAGTTCGTGAAGCATCACGCCGAGCGAATAGATGTCGCTGCGAATCGTCGCCGCCTCGCCGCGTAACTGCTCCGGGCTCGCATACGCCGGCGTGAGCACGTGCAGCCCCGTCGCCGTATTGTCCAACTCCGCGCCCGGCTCCGGTTGCAGCAGCTTCGCGATACCGAAATCGAGCAGCTTCGGCGTGCCGTCCTTCTTAACCAGAACGTTGGTCGGCTTCAGGTCGCGATGTACAATCAGCCGCCGGTGCGCGTAGTGCACCGCGGAGCACACCTTCAAAAAAATGTCGAGCCGCTCATCGGTGCCGAGCGAGTGCGCGGCGCAGTAGCGGTGCAGCGGCTCGCCTTCGACATACTCCATAACGAAGTACGGCAGTCCGTCGGTCGTCGTACCGCCATCGATCAGACGCGCAATGTTGGGATGTTCGAGCGTCGCGAGAATCTGCCGCTCGTTGCGCAGCCGGCGGATGGCAAACTCCGTTTCGCGCCCGCGCCGGATTTGCTTAATGGCAACGCGCTTCCGAAATTCCTCGTCCGCGCGAACCGCCAGGTACACCGTTCCCATACCGCCGCGCCCGATCTCTCTTTCGAGCCGGTATGCACCGATGCGCAGGCCGGAATCGCTCGGCTCGGCTACGGTTTCAAGCTCGCTGAAGGACGGCAGCGAAGCCGCGGGCGATTCCAGAAAATCGCCGGTTTCGTCGTGCGATAGCAGCAGCGATTCGACCTCCTGTCGCAAGATCGCATCGTCGCCGCACGCATCCGTAAGAAACGCGGAGCGCTCCGCCGCAGGCATATCCAGTGCCTCGGCGAAAATGCGCTTCACGTCATCCCAGGAATCCTTGCCAACCATTTCATTGCCCTGTACTGGTTGAATTCACCCGGAACGCACCCGGAACCTCACTGTGATTTATTGATCGATTATCGCACGATGGCGCGGCCAGTCTTGCCGGCAACGCTTCCGCGCGCGACCTGAATCTCTGACGGCAAGCTACTGCCGCGCCGGCGTGATTTTTCCCCGCAGCACCGTCACCGATGCCCTCGGCAGCGAATACACGGTGTCCTCACGCCCCTCCACCGTCGAAGTTGCCGGCGGTCCATCCGGATCGGCGTGCCCGTTCGCGCCATCCGCATGCCACTGATACTCGTCCGCCCCGAACGTCACCCGCGTAACCGGCCCGTTGAAGTATCGATCCGCGTGCGCCTGGTCATCGTTGAACCGTACATGCACGCCATGCGCCCGGTCGCGATCCTTATTCACCAGCATCAGCGACCATTGCCCGTCGGGCCGTTCCAGCGCGTACGCCGTCACCAGCACGTTCCCGTACGGATCGCGCACATCGCTCTCCGCGCGATACATGCGATGCATTTTATCGACCGGCTGCACCCATTCCTTGTTGATCAACTGCGCCACAAAATAATTCGCGGTGTAACTCTTGATGTTGAAGTCGCGATCCACTACGAACATCCCGAAGGTGCCCCACGAATCGTTGCAGCCGCGCCGCAGCGCGCTTGGAATGTAATGAAAGAAGTAGTTGCCGCTCCCGCCGTTCGCAAACAGCGCGCCCGTGTAATCGGCCCACCACAGGCCGCCCATGATATCCACGAATGCTTCGCTCACCTGCGCGCCAAGGCTCACTTCCGTCACCATGAACGGCGTGTTCGGCGGCAGCCCGTCGTCTTTATACGCCTGTATGATATGTGCGATGTTCTCTGGCTCGCGATACAGATCGTTCCAGGAAGTGTTGCAGGCCTCGTACGGATAGTGCTCGAACGACAGAAACGCGAAATCCTGAATGCGGTCGTGCGCGCGCAGATAGTCGAAAAACCGCCCAAGCCACGATACACGCCCTTCCGCATCGGGCCATACCGAGACATCCTTGATTACGCCCTCGAACGACGGCCCGCCGAGCTTCGCCTCCGGAGCGACCTTGTGAATCGCCCGCGCGAACTGGATGTACAGCGCGCCGTAGTCCTCGGGCATCATGTGCTGCCCATCCGCCTCTTCGCCCATCTCGATGTACGAAACCGGATACTTGCGCGCCTTCAGATACGCGATCTCGGCCGCCGCATCCTCCGGCGTCGAATAGAGCAGCGCGATAGGGACGATCGCCGGGAGCCCGCGCGTGATGCCGCTTGTAAAGAACAGATCGAAGCCGACCTGATCGCCGCTCTTCTCCGTCAGATCGGTTTCCGCATGCCATGAATCGACCGACGAGCACGCCGTCGCCGACTGCTTGCGCGTTGGCTCGTGATGCACCAGATCGTGAAACTCGCCGCCGTCCGACAAGGTGCCCGCGTAAAGTTCGCTGATAGCAAAGCCCAAGCAATTGCGCGGATCGGAAGAGCCGTGTGTATCGCAGGTGCTCGACGACTGCGTCATCCACACGCGCAGGTACCGCACCGGCGTCATCCACGACGCCAGCCGCAGCGTAACGGTCCCGCCCTTGCCCTCGCTCACCGACCCCAGCGGGAATGTCTGCCAGATGCCGGCGTCCGGCGGATAAAAAGGATTGCGCTCGCCTGTCCAATATTGCACGCGATACTTGATCGAGTATGGCGCCGCCCATGCGATGCGGACCGCATTGATGTCCGCCTTGCTCCCCAGATCGAGCGTCACCCACTGCGGATGGTCCGCCTCGCCCGTGAACCGCTGGGTCAGGTACGGATTGCTTTTCCAATACGTGTTCAGATCGCCGTCGGTCAGACGCGAATATCCAGTGCCGTCGCCGCTCGTGAACCCGCGATGCGGCAGCAGTGCGGCCCACGAATGCCGGATCATGTCACCGGTGGGATGCGCGTCGCCGACGAAGTATCCTTCCTTCGCAGCCGCATTGCTCCAAGTCCCGCGCGGATTCCAATGCCATGCTTCCGCGAACAGTTCCGTGTTCTGCCGGTACGTAACCGGCTGCCATCCCGCCGATTGAATCTTCTTGATGAAGTCCGGCGACATCACCTTATCCGTAATGTCGCCGCGCAACCGGTCGACACCCGCTCCAAGCGCGCGCAGCGGACTGAATGAGTTGACCGCATGAGACGCATCCACCACGACGTTGGCCGGCGGAGCACCGCGTTGTGCGAACGCGAGCGTGGGCAGTAGCAATACGAGAGTACGAACCGACGGAGCCATAGGTGTTCCGAAACGCAAGTATACAGAACCGCGGCCATCCGCAGAGCTACTAGCATGCGGTAGGCTCGGTGTACTACTACATCCCATTTCTTCGCAGCATGCGCACATTCCGTCGTAGGGCAGGTTGGCCAACCTGCGGCCGATTGTCAATCGGCCTCGTCCGCCGCCGCACAATGGTGTGCCGACCGGCCCTGGTCCTCGCAAACGCCATTCCTTGTAGCCCATGCCCGGCTTCGACGGTTGGCCACTCCAGACCCGCCTCGTCCGCGCCACTAGTATCTTTCCACTAGTGCAATCGGCGGCCGCACCAGCTATGCTGCGATAAAATCGGACGTCAAGCTCACTCCGATGAACCGTTTTGGGGTCCTAATTCTCACCGGCTTATTGTGTGCCGCCACGTCCGACCAGTCAATGGAAGAGCGTTTGTGGCAGTTGCGCAATCTCGGAAAAGCCTTCTACGAAAATCCGACTACGCAGGTGCAGGCGGTCGACGAGTTCCGTAAAGCGCTGGACTTGAAACCGACTTCCGCGCGCGAACGCCTCAACTACGGCCTCGCTCTGCTACGCGCCGGCAAGACGCCGGAAGGCATCGCCGAACTCGAGAAAGTGCAGAAGCAGGACCCCGCGCTGCCGCACACCTGGTTTAATCTCGGCATCGTTTTTCGCAAAAACGGCGACGCCGACCGCGCCATCGCGCAGTTCCGCCACATGGTCGACCTGGTGCCGGACGAGCCCGTGTCGCACTACAACCTCGGCGTTCTTCTCAAGCAAACCGGCAAGATGGACGAGGCGCGGCGGCAGTTTGAAATCGCTGAGAAACTCAACTCCAATCTGGCTGCACCTCACTTCCAGCTCTTCAACGTTTATCGCCAGACCGGCAAGAAAGAGGACGCCCAGCGGGAGCTCGCCGTTTTCCAGCGCCTCAAAAAAGAGCAGGAAGGCGCCGCCATTCCCGAAGACATGGAATGGAGTGACTACGCCGAAATTTACGATCCCATCGACATGAAGGGCGGCGGCGACCACACACCCGCCGCGCCCGAGCGCAAACTGCAGCCCGGTGAAGACGGGCAACTCGCCATCGATGTTGCAGGTGACGGACACACCGATGTGCTCGTATGGGGCGGCGGCAAGCTGAAGCTGCTGCGCCACGGAAGCGAGCCGGTGAACGATGCCGCGCTCGCCGCCTTAGCCGGCGTGATCTCGGCCGCTGCCGGCGATTACAACAACGACGGATTTGCGGACCTCTGCGTACTCACGCGGTCCGGCCCCGTGCTGCTGCGCAACAACAAAGGCCGCTTCGAACGCGATACCGCGGAACTGCCGAAAGGCCGCTTCGACGCCGCGCTGTGGGTCGACTACGATCACGACTACGACCTCGACCTGCTGCTGCTCGGGGATAAACAGGTGCTGCTCCGTAATCAAGGCGCCGCCGGATTCGCGGACCACACCAAAGATTTCCCGTTCATCGAAGGGCGTGCCATTGGCGCGACGCTGTATCGGCTGAACGCCGACAGCAAAGCGTTCGACATCGCCGTTGCGTATGCAACGCGGCCCGGCGTCGTCTATGTCGACAAGCTCGCCGGGCGTTATCAGGCCCAAGAGAATCCGGCGATTCCCGCGGGCACGCGCTTCCTGCACGCTGCTGACATAAATCAGGATTCCTGGCTGGACTTGCCCGCGTCCACCGGAACCAGCGTCAACGCGAAAGGCAAGCTCTCGCATCAACCCCAGCCCGTCTACGGCGGTGCGGTCCTGCTCGGTACGCCCGCGCCCAACTCGCACTGGATTCGCGTGCGGCTCGAAGGCATCAAAAATCTGAAGCTCGCCTATGGCGCGGAGGTCGAGGTCAAGGCCGGAGCGCTGTACCGCAAGCAAGTCTACGAGGGCGTGCCGCTTCTATTCGAACTCGGCACACACGCCAACGTCGACACCGTCCGCATCGCCTGGCCTAACGGCCTCATCCAGAACGAAACCAATCAAGCCGCGGACAAGGGCTACAGCTACAAAGAAGCGCAGCGGCTCTCCGGTTCCTGCCCCATGATCTGGACCTGGGATGGCCGCCGCTTCCGCTTCATCACCGACGTGCTCGGCGTCGCGCCGCTCGGAGCGTCATCCGGCGACGGCCAGTATTTCCCGACCGACCACGACGAGAACATTCAAATCCCAGCCGGCGCGCTCACACCGGAGCAGGGCAGCTATCAAATTCATATCACCGAAGAGCTGAGCGAGGTTTCCTATCTCGATCAGATTCAACTCACCGCGGTCGATCATCCCGCGGGCGTCGACATATTTACCAGCGAGCGCTGGAAGTCGCCGCCCTTCGCCGGCTTCCACGTCTACCCGATCGCGCAGCGCACGTACTCTCTCTCGGCGCATGACAGTACCGGCGGTGACGTGCGCGCCAGGCTCGCGGCCAAGGACGGCAACTACGTCGACACGTTTAAGCACGACCTGGTCGGTGTCGCCGCGATGCACACCCTCGATCTCGATTTCGGCCGCAACGTCGCGCCCGACAGCAAGGCCGTACTGGTTCTGAGCGGCTGGGTCGACTGGGCTGACGGCAGCACCTTCATGGCGCAGGCCCAGCAAGGCAAGGGCGGACTGGTGCCGCCGTATCTGCAAGTCAAGGACAAGCGCGGCCATTGGAACACCGTAATTGCCGACATGGGCATGCCGGACGGCAAGCCGAAGACGATCGTAGTCGATCTCACCGGCAAGTTTCTCTCGCCCTCGCGCGAAGTCCGCATCGTCACGAACCTGTGTGTGTTCTGGGACGAAATCTTCCTGGCGCGTCCAGAGGAGAACGCGCCCGTTCAGATGCACCGCGTTCCTGTCGAAAGCGCCGGCGTGCACTTCCGCGGCTTCTCGGATTCCAAGATCTATCCGCGCCGCGATCATCCCGAAGAGTTTTTCTACAACGTCGTGAATCCGACCTCGCTGTGGAATCCTACGCCCGGCATGTACACGCGCTACGGCGATGTTACGCCGCTGGTTGTGAAGGCCGACGACCAGTTCGTCATCATGGGCTCCGGCGACGAGCTGCGATTGAAGTTCCGCGCGAGCGCGTTGCCGCCGCTCCCCGCGAGATGGAAGCGCGACTTCTTATTGAAGGTCGACGGATGGGCGAAGGATCGCGACGCCAACACCGCGTTCGGACAAAGCGTCACGCCGCTGCCTTTCCACGCCATGAGCTCCTATCCGTATCCGGCGAGCGAACACTTTCCCAACGACGCGCAACACCGCGCCTATCAGAAGCGGTACAACACGCGGCCGGCGCTGCGCCTCATCCGCCCGCTCGTGGCCGACCGCACCCACGCGTATGTGAATTGAAATGCGAAAGTTTCTCACCGTCGGTTTTATCGTTCTGCTGTTGAACGCGGCATATCTCGCAGCTTTCCCCTCGCCCACGCTGTTCTATGTCGGAAACGTTCTCCTGCATCTCGGGCTGGGACTGGCGCTGGCAGCCACGTTCGTCTGGTTCTTAGCGCGCAACAGCGAGTTCCGCCGTAGAAACGCGATCGCGATTGGGTGCTTCGGCGTTTCGCTGCTGTTCGCGATTTATCTGATGTGGGCAGGCGCAACGCGACCGAACCGGCCGTATCTGTGGGCCCATATCGGGGCGGCGCTGCTTGGCACCGCGCTGATCATTTCCTATTACCTGCGCCGCGACCGCCGTCTGTCGCGCGCGCTCAGCGCGTCCGCTGCCGCCGCTGCCATAATTCCCCTCGGAGCATTTGCGTTCCATCGCCAGTTCCCCGCGCCCGAGTATCAGATTCGCAACCCGCAGCGCGCGGCGTTGTCGATGGCCGAAGAGGGCGGCGGTCCGCATTCGCCGTTCTGGCCATCGTCGGCGAAAACCAACGTCGGCGGCATCATTCCTTCCAACTTTTTCATGGATTCCGAACGCTGCGGCGAGTGCCAC
>JAICMB010000378.1 GCA_025929455.1 Bryobacteraceae bacterium
AATTCAGGGTTTTCGCGCGCTCCCCCGCCCGCGCGCGGCCATGACCATGACAAGCGAGCAAGCCGATACAACCGGACGGCGTTTCGAGCGCCTGGTCGAGATCATGGCGCAATTGCGCTCGCCGGAGGGCTGTCCGTGGGACCGCGAGCAGACCTTCGACACCATCAAGCCGTATCTACTGGAGGAGACCTGCGAGACGCTCGATGCCATCGACGCGCGGGACTGGCGTGCACTGGCGGAGGAGTTGGGCGACCTGCTTCTCGAGGTTGTTTTCTTCGCGCAGATGGCTGCGGACGCGGGCCACTTCACGGTCAACGACGCCCTCGACAGCATCAACACCAAGCTGGTGCGCCGGCACCCGCACGTGTTCGGCACAGGTGATGCGAAGACCGCGGACGATGTGAAGCGGCGCTGGGACGAGATCAAAGCGGAGGAGAAGCAGCGCCGCGGCGAATCGCGAAAAGGCATTCTGTCGGGAATTCCGAAGAGCCTTCCCGCGCTCGCGGCAGCGCAGCAGATCTCATCGAAAGTGGCGGCGGTCGGTTTCGATTGGAGCGAGCCCGCGCAGGTGATGGACAAACTGCACGAAGAGATCGGCGAACTTGAGGACGCGCGCCGGTCTGGCGATCGCGCCGGCGTGGAGCACGAAATCGGTGACATGCTCGCGACCGCTGTGCACCTGGCGCGGCATTTGGGCGTAGACGCCGAGCAGGCGCTGCGCAAAGCGAACGCACGCTTCACGTCGCGCTTCGAGCATGTAGAGAGTAATGCCACGCTTCCCGGCGCCTCGCTTGAACAGATGGAGGCGCTGTGGCAGGAAGCCAAAGAGCAGGAGCGCGCCGCGCCCAGATGATCGAAGCGCGCGCCCTCACGACGCACGCCGAGTTTCGCGAAGCCGTGCGCCTGCAGGAAGAGATCTGGGGATTTGAAGAGCTCGAACTGTTGCCGGTGCGGCTGTTTGTGGTCGCGACCAAAATCGGCGGGCAGGCGTTCGGTGCGTTTGACGGGGAGCGGATGATTGGCTTCTGTCTGGCTATTCCCGGGCTGAAGGCCGGCGGAAAATATTATCTGCACAGCCACATGCTGGGCGTGCTGCCGGCCTATCGCAACGCGGGCGTCGGACGCATTTTGAAGCTGGAGCAGCGCAAGGAGGCCATCGCGCGGCACATTCCGCTGATGGAGTGGACCTTCGATCCGCTCGAAATCAAGAATGCGTATTTCAACATGGAACGGCTGGGCGCGATCGTGCGGCGCTATGTGCTGAATCAGTATGGAACCACCACGAGCCGTCTGCATGGCGGGCTTCCGACGGACCGCTGCGTCGCCGAGTGGTGGCTGGAATCGCCGCGCGTGGTTGCGATAGTGGAGCGCCGCGCCTACGACCGCGGGCCAGTGGAAGCGCGCATCGAGGTTCCCGCGGAAATGGGCGAGCTGCGCGCGGCCGATCCCGAGCGGGCGCGTGAAATTCAGAAGAACGTGAGCGCACAGTTCCAGGCCAATTTTGCGCATGGCCTCGTCGTAATTGGCGTCGAGAGATCCGGGGCGGGCGGCACTTATTTATTAGGCAGATGGGAATCGAGCTAGAGCAGATTATCCTGCGGCAGATCCGCATGCCGCTGGTTCATTTTTTCGAGACCAGCTTTGGCCGCACGACCGAGCGGCGAATCATCCTTGTCGAAGTGATCGCCGGGGGCGTGTCGGGCTGGGGCGAGGTGACCTGCGGCGAAAGTCCGTTCTACAACGAGGAATGGACGGACTCGGCGTGGCCGCTGCTGCGCGATTACGTCGCGCCGCGCGTGCTGGGGCACGAGTTCGACGATGCGTCGCAGGTGAACGCCCGGACATCCCACATTCGCGGGCATCTTATGGCGCGCGGCGGTCTGGAGGCCGCCGTATGGGATCTGCAAGCGCGCTTGCACCGGCGTCCGCTTTATAAAGAGATCGGCGGCGGGGCGCGGCGCGAGATTCCGTGCGGCGTTTCGATCGGCATTCAGGATTCGGTGGAACAACTGATCGGGAAAATCGAGCGTGAGCTTGCCGCTGGCTACCAGCGCGTCAAAATCAAGATCAAACCCGGCTGGGACATCGATGTCATCCGCCGCGTGCGCGAGCGATTTCCCAGGATTCGCCTGATGGCGGACGCAAATTCGGCTTACACCCTGGATGACGCCGCGCGCCTGAAGGAACTGGACCAGTTTTGGCTGATGATGATCGAACAGCCGCTCGCGCACGATGAGATCATCGACCACGCCAAGCTGCAGGCGCAGCTTCGCACGCCCATTTGTCTTGACGAGTACATCCGCTCAGCGCATCATGCGCGGCAGGCGATTCAGATGCAGGCGGGCCGCATTATCAACATCAAGCTGGGCCGCGTGGGCGGATTTGCGGAAGCCAAACGCGTGCATGATGTGGCGCAGGACGCAGGCGTGCCGGTGTGGTGCGGCGGCATGCTGGAATCGGGCATCGGGCGAGCTCACAACATCGCGCTCGCGACGCTGCCGAATTTCGTGCTACCGGGCGATGTTTCGGCGAGCAAGCGTTACTGGGCGCGCGACATCATCTATCCGCCGGTCGAGGTGACATCGCGCGGCACCATCGCGACGCGCGACGAACCTGGTTTCGGCTACGCCATCGACCACGAATTTATACGGCAGATCACGGAGCGCGAGGACATTCTCTCCTGATGTCGTTGGCGCGCATAACGCCGGACGAGGCGCTCGAAACATCGTTAAGCGAGCCGTCGCACAACACGCTGTACGCGTTGTTGAGCCTGATGGTGACGTTCTGGTCGTTGAACTTCGCCATCGGCAAGCTGGCCCTGCGCGAATTTCCGCCTGCCGTGCTGGGCGCTACGCGGATGATGATTTCGGGCGCCCTGATTCTGCCGGTGTTCGTACTGTGGCGGCGGCGCGCGGAAGAGCCGTTTCCGTGGCGCGATGCGCCGCTGCTGTTCCTGGTGGGAGCAGGCGGCTGCGCGTTCAATCAATTCCTGTTCGTGTTGGGACTCGGCCGCACCAGCGTTCCGCACGCTGCGATTATCGTGTCGCTGGGTCCGCTACAGGTATTGTTGCTCGCGGCGGTGCTCGGTCAGGAACGCATCACGATGCGAAAAGCGTTGGGCATGGCGATCGCGATCGGCGGCATCGCCGTGCTGCAGTTCGCGCGAACCGGTGCGGGCGAGCATTCGCCGCTGGGCGACGCCATCTGTTTCTTTTCGGGCACCGCGTTCGCCTTCTACACCGTTTTCGGCAAGCGTCTGAGTGCGCGGCACGGCCCCGTTACGATGAACACGTTCTGCTACGTAGGCGGCGCCGTCGCGTTCTCGCCATTTCTGTTCCTGCACTCGAGCAGCTTCGCGTTTGCGAACGTGAGCGCGGGCGCGTGGCTCGGCGCGGCTTACATGGCGCTGTTCTCATCACTGATTAGTTATTTGATCTACTATTACGCGCTGCAATATATCAGCGCCTCGCGGGTGTCGTCGTTTTCGTACCTGCAGCCGCTGCTCGCGACGTTGTTCGCGATTCCGATTCTCGGGGAGCATGTCACTTCCGCGCTGGTGGCCGGCGGCGCGCTGGTGTTGGCCGGCGTTTATGTGACGGAGCGCGCCTGATGCGCGATTTCCTGGATCTGCTCCGGCATAACCGTAACTATCGATACACCTGGACCGGCCAGGTGGTGAGTGAAGTCGGCGATCACTTCAACAACATCGCCGTGTTCAGCCTCGCGCTCGCGCATACGCGGTCCGGCATGGTGGTCACCGGCGTAATGCTGGCGCGTGCGTTTCCGGCTATTGCGGCGGGTCCGCTGGCGGGCGTGCTGCTCGACCGTTTCGATCGCAAGCGCATCATGATCGCGAGCGACCTGGTGCGCTTCGCAGTCGCGCTCGGATTCATTCTGTGCATCTCGGGCCAGAGCAACTGGCTGCTGTACCTGTTGAGCGCGCTGCTGATGCTCGCGTCGCCGTTCTTCACGAGCGGGCGTTCGGCTATTTTGCCGTCGATCGCGAGCAAAGAGGAGCTGCACACGGCGAACTCGCTGACACAGACGACGGGCTGGACTACGCTGACGATCGGAACTTTTCTGGGCGGCGCGAGCGTGACGCAGTTCGGCTACGAGTGGGCGTTCGTCTTCAATGCGCTGTCGTTTTTGATTTCGGCCTTCTGCATCTCGCGTTTGCGAGCGCCGCGCGGTTTTCGCGCACAGCAGATCGAACGTACGGAGGCGGACGTCGTGCGGCCCTGGCACGAATAC
>JAICMB010000537.1 GCA_025929455.1 Bryobacteraceae bacterium
CAATTCTTCTTCTCTATCGGGCAGAGTTTTTGATGCGTGTTGCGATCCACATCGCGTGTGCCGTCACCATCGCCGCCGCGGCAGCGAGCGCGGCGATTGTGGATCGCGTGGCGGTGAGCGTTGGAAATGAAGCCATTCGCGAGGCGCAGATCGATCAGGAAGTCAGGGTGACCGAGTTGCTGAACGGGACGCCGGTCGATCCGAGCATTGCCGAGAAGCGCAAGGCGGCCAGTCGTCTCATCGATCAGGCGATCATTCGAGCGGAGATGGCGCGCACGGGCTATCGCGACGCGAGCGCCAGCGATGTGGCCGCCGTGCTCGCCAAGTTGAAAAAGGCACGTTTCGGCAGCGAGAGTGCGTACCGCAGCGCATTGGCGCACTACGGCGTGAGCGACTCCGAATTTCGGGCCCATGTGGCGTGGCAGCTTACGGTAGTGCGGTTCGTGGACGCGCGCTTTCAGCAGCGCAAGGCGTTGCCGGAGCAGCGCGTCAATAGCGCATTCTTCTCCTGGCTGGACCAATCGCGCAAGAGCGCGCGCATCGCGTACCGCGACGAGGCGCTCGAATGAAACTGAACCGCTGGCAGCGCATCATCGCTTGGATTATCGCCGGGCTTGCGGCTTTCATTGTGCTGATTGTCGTAGCCGCGATCATCATCGTACACACGCAATGGTTCCACGATTACGTGCGTACGAAGATCATCACCTATGCCGAGAATGCGACGGGCGGAACAGTCACGCTTAAGTCCTTCAACTTCGACTGGAGCAGCCTAACCGCCACGGTGGACGGTTTCGTTCTGCACGGAACCGAACCCGCCAGCGCTGCACCGCTATTCCAGGCCGATGAGATTAAGCTGCGCTTGAGCATTCTGGCGAGTTTTCACAATTGGGTGGAGCTTGACTATCTGGGCGTGCAGCGGCCGCAGGCAAACGTCATCGTCTACCCCGACGGCCACACAAATTTTCCAAGCCCTAAGGTTAAGCCCACGGGCAATACGACCGTTCTTGAAGACCTCATCAACATCGCGATCCGCAAGTTCGATATTCGCGATGGGACCATCAACCTAGCCGACCATCAGTACGACTTCAGCGCCCAAGGCGAAAACCTGCGCGCGGAGTTGAACTACAACATCGCTTCGTCCACCTACGACGGCCAAGTTTCGATGGATCCGCTGTTCGTGCGCACCGACGGCAACCCGCGCCTGCCGTTGAAAGTCGTGCTGCCGGTACACCTGGAGCGCGATAAAGTCCAGGTGACCAACGCGCGGATAACCGCGCCGGAATCCCAGGTGATCGTCACCGCCGCGCTGACGAACCTGCGGGATCCCCACATTTCGGGACACGTAAACGCCGACATCGCGCTCAACGAGATCAAGGAGGCGGCGGGCAAGCTGCTGCCCATCGTCGTTCAGCCCGGCGCGCCGGATCAACTGCGCGCGGACGTGACGTTCTCGATGGGCGATGGGCGGATCGAGATCGGCGGCGCGCACGCGTCGCTGGGCAACTCTAACGTTGTCGCGTCCGGCACATTGAAAAGTCCAACGGGCCAAGGCGCCGTGCAATTCAAGACCACGCTCGATCTGACGCAGCTCGCAAAGCTATACCCCAACCAGTTCAAACCGACCGGCACGGTAGTGTTCAACGGCCAGGCGAAGATGACGGGCACCTCGAATATCGCGGTGAACGGCAATATTGAAGCGAAGAACGTCTCGTTCCAAGAGAACGGCAAGCGCTACAGCGATATCAATCTTTACTCG
This sequence comes from Bryobacteraceae bacterium, assembly GCA_025929455.1. The sequence continues at coordinate 1,757 of JAICMB010000537.1, forward strand.
GCCGTGAGCGCGGAGAAGAATGGCAACAACTCCAATGTCGACCTGAAGGGACTGAAGCTCAACGCGTTCGGCGGCACGTTTGCGGGCAATGTGAATCTGCACAACATGGAGCAGTTCAAGGTCAACGGCAATCTGTCCAACTTCAACCTGCAACGGCTGGCGCAGCTCCTAGGCAACCAGCAGCTCGCTTATAACGGCGTGGTGTCCGGGCCGATTGAAGCCAGCGGCGATCTCAAGCACCCTTCGACCGTGCAGGCGCGTGTCAATCTCGCGATTACGCCGGGTCAAGGCGGAGTGCCGATCAGCGGCCGCATCAACGCCAGCTACAACGGCGCGACGGGCGCGGTAGAGTTGGCGCGCTCGTACATCAATCTGCCGTCGTCGCACATCGAGCTGAACGGATCGCTCAACAACCGCGTGCAGGTGAGCCTCGTCACGCACAACATGAACGATCTGCTCGCGGCGCTGGGCCCGAACGGTCCGGAAAAGGTTCCCATTCGGCTGCTGCCCGGCGGCACTGCGTCGTTTAACGGCACGATTTCGGGAAAGCTTACGACGCCTCACATCCAAGGCCATCTCGCGCTCACCAGATTCGAGCTCGAGCAGCGTCCGTTCGACCGTTTCGCCGCAAATATCGCGGCCTCACCTTCGGGCGCTACGATATCGGACGCGCGATTGACGCGAGGAGCGTTGCAGGCCAGCTTCAACGCATCTGTCGGACTGCACGATTGGAAGGCGCTGCCGTCTGAACCGTTGAAAGCGGACGCCACGATCCGCAACGCGAGCCTGGCGGATATCCTGGCGGTCGCCGGCCAGAGCGGAAATAACTACTCCGGCGTCGTGAACGCGAGCGCGCATATCGCGGGAACCATCGGCGACCCGCGCGGGCAGGCGGTGTTCACCGCCGCGAACGGCGCGATTTACGACGAGCATTACGACCAGATCGCCGCGACAGTCAACTTCAGCGACCGGCTCATCTCCATTCCCGACGCGCGCCTCATCTCAGGGCAGAATCGCATCGATCTGACGGCCAACTATGCGCACGCGGCGAACAGTCTCACGACCGGCAATCTGCAGGTACACGTTGCGAGCAATCAGATGCAACTGGCGCAGTTTCGCGTGCCGGGCGCACCTGCGCGCAACATCGCGGGAGTGTTGCAGATCATGGCGGACGCCACGGCAAATATCGCGGACGTGAACGGCAAGACCGACTTTCGTCTGACCAGCGTCAACGGGAACGTGGCCGCGCGCGGCATCACGGTCGACGGCACCAACTACGGCGATCTAACCGCCACCGCGACGACGGCCGGCCAAAACGTGGACTACAAACTCGCTTCGAATTTTGCGGGCTCGGCTATTCAAGCCACCGGGCAAACGCGCCTGGCGCCACAGTACCCGACGACTGCAAACCTGTCAATCGCGAGCCTGCCCGTGCAGCGCGTGCTGGCGGTTGCGGGCC
>JAICMB010000398.1 GCA_025929455.1 Bryobacteraceae bacterium
AGCGCCGGCATCTGCACGCTCTCGACCATCCTCGAAAATGCCCTGTACATGATCAGCGGGGCGCTGGTCGGCACGATCGCAATCTTCAAAGTCGCCAGCACGCCGCAGATGGCCCCGTACCGGATTTTCCTGTGGGCCGCGACGGCAGGAGGCATGGCGGCACTCGCCGTCGGCTGCTACCCGCCCGTGTTCTACGGGCTGGTGAACCGGCTGCTGGTGAAGATGAAGAAGGAACCAGTGGACCGCAGCGCGTGGCTGGGGCTGGGCAGCCTGGTGACCGGCGTTCTGGGTTTCGTGCCGTGCTGGATTTTCGGCGGGATCGCGCTGTGGAGCTCCGCCCGCGCCGTGGACAACGTGCGGCTCATCGAGAGCTGGTGGTTTGCGGCGGCATACGCGTTGTCGGTGATCATCGGCATGGCAAGCGTGCTTCCCGGCGGCGTGGGCGTGCGCGACGTCATGCTCGGTGTCGCTGCGATGCTGCAGTTTCAGCAGGTCGGCGTGGCCTACGACAAGGCGATCGTCTATGGGGCCGCCGTTGCCGTGCTGCAGCGGATTTTTCAGATTGTCGCGGAACTGATCATGGGGGGATTGGGCGCGGCGCTCACAGGCGGGCCAGGCAGAGAAGCGGTCGCGAGCACTCCCGCGCAAGGTTCACAGGCTCAGTAGATTGATGGTTACCGCCACGCATCACTCCCGTCGGCCGGCAGCGCTTTGCCCGCGATGACGTGCCGGTAAATTTTCTCCAGATCCGCCGCGACGATTTCCCAGGTGAAGCGCTCGCGAACCAGCGCCGCGCCGTTTGCACCCATTCGTTTGCCCTCCTCCGGATTGGAGAGCAACCTCGCCGCGGCATCGACGAATGCGGTCATGTTTCCACCCTCGATGATCACCCCGGAAGGACCCGGCGAGGCGTCGCGGATTTCGTCGAAATTGCATTCTTCCGTCACGACCACCGGGCAGCAGGCGGCCATTGCCTCGGTGATCGCCATCGAAAAACCCTCCTGGTGCGATGGCAGGACAAAGACATCCGCGTCGACCAGCGCCCTCCAGCGGTCGCGTCCGTTAACCTGGCCGATTCGAATGACGTGGTTCTGCAGGCCGTGCTGCCCAATGAGCCGGTCCAGCAAGTCGGTGTAATCCTTGTCGCCGCTGCCGGCGATCAGGAGCGCGGCGCTGGGCATGCGATCCGCCAGCGACCGCCATGCGGGGATCAGCCGCTCCAGCCCTTTTTTCGGATGCAGGCGCGACAGGAACAGGGCGATCCGCCGCTCCGCAATCTCAGGGTGCGCCGCGCGAAACTGTCCGCGCGGCGGAAGATCGCTCAGTTCCGCCTCGCTGATGCCGTTCCCTACGACGACCTTCGGGAAATGCCTGATCCACGGAACGGCACGCCGGATTTCGGCGCGGTTCAGGCAGTGCACGGCGCTGGCCTTCGCCTGGACAGACCGTTCCCGCATCTTCCAGTACACCCGCTTCTTCAGATACGAGCGATGTCTCACCGAGTACTGGTCGAGCATGCCGTGCGGCAGCGACAGGTACGGCACGTTGCGTTTCCAGCACGCTCGCGCGGCGGCGAACGTCGCGAATTGCCAGACCCCGTGCAGGTGCAGCACGTCGAACTCATTCATGTGCTTTGTCAGCCAGTCATCGAGCTGCGCGGACTTTCCGTAGCCGCCCGGACCGTCCGCCGGAAAGCTGTGAAGTGAAACCCCGGGCGCGATTGCGACATGAGGCGGTCCAGGGCCGTCTCCTTGATGCACGCTTGCAATGCTGACGCGATGCCCCCGCCGCGCCAGTGCCGCCGTCAATCCCGATACAACCACCGGCGGACCGCCCGCCTCGGGCGCCATGCTGGAAATCACATGCAAAACTCGCAACGGCTCCCCGGATTCCGGGGAAGTGGCTGTCACCGTTCCACCGTTTCTTCACCAAGAAATGACATGTCGGCCTTGTCGCCGGGCTGCAGCTTCAGAATGCTTTCGATCCCGCGCTTCCTCGCCCGCAGCGCAAGCACGTACTTCTCAGAGTCCATGCGCTCGGGATTATAACCGGCCCCTTCGCGCACAGGATAAAGCTCGTCCACCCACACCTCCGCGGTCTCAATCGACTTGTCGTACAGCGGCAGCGCCGCCTCGAACAGCGAGCGCGATGCCGGCGTAAGCTGCCGGCCGTCCTTCTCCCACTGGATCAGCGCCCGCAGCAGCGCATGCTCGGCCACTCCCATCACCTCGTAGGACTTCGTCTCCTTGATGTGCTTGCGGTGAATCGGCTTGTTCATCGGGTATCGCGCCAGGTGCTGGCCGAACTCCTCGAGCGAGCGCGGTGCAATCATCGCGACGTTGCGGTAACAGTCCTCAAGCTCCGCGTACTTGTTGTTGATGCGCTCCTGGCCCGCGGTATCCGTCGGGGACGTCCGTTCGACGAGCCCGTCCGGACCGAATAGGTCCTTCACCGTCTGCTGCGAGTAATACATGTCGTCGCGGCACCAGAGTCGCAACGACATCGCCGGCCACGAGTCCACGACGCGAAGCGCGGTGGTGCTGGGCGGGCCGGCCGCGAGCGTTCGGCGGTACTCGATGAAGGCGAAGTAGAACGGGCTCAGGCCATAGCGGAACAGCATCGGATCGCCGGGTTGCTTCCCGTCGGCACGATGCGTGAAGAGCGTCGGGTCGACAATCGAAATGCCGTAACCGATCTTGGTCGTCTTTCCGGAGGGATCCGGCAGTTCGGCGGTGTGGAAGATGTTCAGCTTCTGGAGCTCCACGGGATCCGTGGTCTTGGAAGCTGCGTCCTTGTTCTCCGGACCGACGCGCATCACGAAATCGTGCACCAGCTTGAGGGCTTCCGTGCGGTCGTTTTTCTTCGCCAGCGTGCTGGAGTTGAACTCGTAGAAACGCGAGATGTCGTCGCGCCAATGCTGGCGATAGTAGATGCGCTCGTAGCTGCCGCCGAGCTTCATGAAGAACATGTGTCCCTGTTCAACAAGGATGTCCGGCGTTTTGGGGTTGTAGTCTTCGCCCTTGTTGAGATACGCCAGGCCGTCGAGCACCCACTTGTACTTCGTGTCGATGTCGTGGAACTGGGCCGAAAGGTTGTACGCCTGGTTCCACGCGTGGAAGACATAGACGCTGATGAAGTACGGCTGCAGCGCGCCGATGATGTCGTACTTGGTCTCCAGCTCCACCCACTTGCGGTCATTCTTGTCGTTCTCCGCCTGGATCCACAGGTACGTGGCAAGGAGGCCACGGAAACCGCCGAGCGTCAGCCGCGGAAACGCGACCGCAAGCGACTGCAGCGAAGTCTCCGAGTCACGCACCAGCGCATGGCGCCGCGGCACAAGAATGAACTGTTGCAGCAGCACCGCCGCGCCGAGAAACGCCGCGCCCAGCACGCCCATTTTGAGCTGGTCGCCGCGCGCCCGGCTGCGAGCTCCCGATGCCGAGGCGCGCGGATCCGACGTCGATCGCGCTGGAGCCTGCTTCGGTGAAGGGGACTGCGTCATTATCCAAGCTCCTGCTTGCGAATCAGAAGATACCCCACCCCGATGAACGGCAATGCGTACACCGCCATCCACCCCAGGTCCACGAACAGCGTCGACACCGGCATGTTGCGCAGGTGCGTGATGAACTCCAGCGGCTCAAATTTCCGGAAGTCCGGCATCAGCCAGGCCACTACCTCCAGCATCTTCCACAACGCCGCCAGCAGGTGATCAAAAAACTTGAACGACGAGGACGGATTCGGTGTCGGCGTAAAGCCCAGCGCTCCCAGCCCGCCAAGGTCCTGCATTTCCGTGATGAACCCGCGCAACAAACCCAGGAAATAACACGTCGCAGCCGTGAGCATCGCCACCGGCCATCCCAGCCGCACCGAGCACGTCACGCAAATCACGATCAGCAGCACCGCCTCCAGGAACAGCACCAGCTCGCTCTTGAACAGGTTCCACACGAACGGCGACGGCGGCTTCTCGATACGCACCGAATCGTCCAGCAGCGAAATCCAGTGCCCCGGCGTTCGGCAATGCAGCAGCACCAGCATGTCGCCGCGCTTGGCGGGGTCCGGATCGCCCAGGTACTTCGCCGGCACGGTGATCTCCG
>JAICMB010000447.1 GCA_025929455.1 Bryobacteraceae bacterium
CACCCATGACGTATTTGACCCGCTGGAGGCTGCAATTGGCGGCGCGCTCACTCGAAAAGACATCACGGGGCGTCGCGGAAATCGCAGTGGATGTCGGATACGAATCGGAGGCGGCCTTCAATCGCGCATTCAAGCGTGAGTTTGGACAACCCCCGGGCCGATACCGCAACGATCATAAGGGTTCGCCCGCCAAGAAGCCCAGCGAAGATTTCGAGCCAGAAATCCGCGCCTGAGTGTTATTGGAGCTTCTGCCGATTTATATTGACGGTTTGTCGCCAGACATGCGCCCTATCCGGCCTGATCCGGTATCACGCCCACCCGTATACGATTCCGCAAGCCCATCATCTGCCTGCGGTGCAGGAGCGCCGCGGCGCGTGGCAAAGAAGCACTCCTGCACCACATATCCGCCATTCCGTGCCAGCCACAGCAATCGTGCGCCGCCTGGCCCATGCAACCTTTTGCAGTGACAGTCGCACCAGAACGATATCTCCTATCTCTCCCGCCACTTACGCGGCCTCGCCCGTCCCGCCGCTCTCGCTTTCCGTTATTCCTGGATCAGGACATATTGTTATGACCACAGAAGAGAGAGCTGATATCAACCGCCAGAACGCACAGAAGTCGACTGGCCCCAAAACACCCGAAGGCAAGAAGCGCGCTTCGCTTTCAGCCCTGCGGCACGGCCTCACCGGCCAGATCGTCGTCATGCCGGACGAGGACCTCAAGGCCTACAAGGCTTTCCTGCAGCGCTTCCACACGGCCCACAAACCGCAAGGTCCCGACGAAGAGCAGTGCCTCCAGGTTATGGCCGACACTTCCTGGAAGGTGAACCGCGCCAAGGCCTGGACCGACCAGATTACGGCGGCAAAATCCGAGTGCGAAAATGACGGCCTCAACCTGTCCGAAGACAACGAGCCGGAACTCAACGCCGCCCTCGCCATCGCAGCCGTCGTCGCGCGCATCACCAAAGATTTGTCTAACCTCTCCATGTACGAGCAGCGGCAGTGGAAAATGTACGAGCGCGCTCATGACCGCCTGCGCATGCTGCAGAACGAGCGCCGCGAGCGCGAACAGGCCGAACTCGAGGAAGCCGCGCTCCTGCTCGAAACCCACGAAGCCGCCGAAGCGGTCAAGCAACAGGACGAGGAATCCTACACCCCCGCGCCCTACCAGCCGCAAGCCGATGGCTTCGTTTTTCAAGTACCTGAAATCAAACTACATATCCGCCGCCGCGACCGTCTCGCCTGCGCCCGGCAATACCGTTTCGATGGCTCCAAACACACCCTCCGCGCCTTCCCCCAAGCCGCATGACCAGAAAAACAATCCACGTGGGGCAGGTTGCCAACCTGCGGCCGATTGTCAATCGGCCTCTTTCGCCGACGCACCGCGCGCGATAATAAAAAATCACGGTCGCTTCAGTGGAGTCCAGGAAGTCCCCTACGGTGTGGCTGATGGCGGGCCTCGCCATCACGCTTGCGGCGCTCGCGGTGTACTCCGCTTACACGATCGCGCAGATCCGCACGCTGCGTCATCTGCAAAGCGAAACGGTCGACCGCAACCGCACCGACAGTCTGCTGCTGCTGCGCATTCAAAACGATCTCAACTCGCTCTCGCTCACCATGCGAGACATGCTGGACGCGAGCGAACCGTATCCGCTGACCGCGTGGGCGGCGCCTCTCAAGCGCATGCAACGCGATCTTGAAGACGCGCTGCGCCGCGAAGCGCAGGCCGCACCCGTAGACCGCACGGCCGACCAGCGCCGCTATTTAGCTTCCTCGATGTCGCAATTCTGGGACGCCGTGGACCGGCTTATGGCGCAAGCCGCGCAGGGCAACGATGCAGAAGCGCGCGTGCAGGTACGAGTGTCGCTCCAGGCGCGGCAGGCGGCCCTGAGCGCCGCGGTCGCGCGCCTGCTGATTCAAAACAATGAAAGCGAAGAGCGCGCGGTGTCGCGCACGCAGCAGATCTATTCGCGCGTGGAGCGTAATGCGGTCGCGTTTCTCATCGCGATGATGCTGCTGATTGTGGCGACGACGCTGGTGCTGGTGCGCTTCGTCCGCCAGTTGTTTCAGGAACTGGCGGAACTGTCGAATCGCCGGCGCGAACTGGCGCAGCAGCTTATCTCGGCGCAGGAGGACACCTACCGCCACATCTCACGCGAGTTGCACGACGAGTTCGGCCAGATTCTGACTGCGGTCGGGGCGATGCTGGCGCGGCTCGAGCGGCGCGCGGGCGAATCGGTGGATGACATCCGCCACGGTCTGCACGAAGTGCGCGAGATCGCGCAGTCCACCCTCGAAAAAGTGCGCACGCTATCGCAATCGCTGCACCCTGTCATGCTGGACGAGGCCGGGCTGGAGAGCACGCTGGAATGGTATCTGGCGGCATTTCAAAAACAGACCGGAGTAAAGGTGGAGTACGGCATCGAGCGCGGCGGCGGCACGCTCCCATCCGGCATCGCGATTCAGGTGTACCGTGTGTTGCAGGAGGCGCTGAACAATGTCGCGCGGCACTCCGGCTCACCGCAGGCGTGGGTGCGGCTGCACGTACGCTTGGATGAGGTTCTGCTGGAAGTAGAGGATGCAGGCCGAGGTCTCACTAGCACCTCCAGCACGCGCGGCATGGGCATGACCGCAATGCGGGAACGCGCGGAGCTGGTGAGCGGGCGCATCGAATTTCTGACCGCGGCAGCGGGCGGCGTGCTGGTGCGGTTGCGTGTGCCGCTGGTCCGCGAATTGACTCCGCGGATTACGGAGGCACATGCCGGATAACATCACCGTTCTTCTCGTTGACGATCACAGCCTGGTGCGCCGCGGGTTCCGCCGCCTGCTTGAAGACGAGCCCGACATTACGGTGGTCGCCGAAGCAAGCGATGGCCACGAAGCCGTTGCGGCCGCGGAGATGCATAAGCCGCGCGTGGTGCTGATGGATTTCGCGCTGCCGAGCATGAACGGGGCCGTGGCCGCGCGCCACATCTTGAAAAGCGCGCCGCGCACGGCCGTGCTCATTCTGAGCATGCATTCCGAGCCGGCCTACGTGCAAACGTGCATCGAAGCGGGTGCGCGCGGGTACCTGCTGAAAGCGGCGCTCGATATGGAACTGGTAGACGCCGTCCGCGATGTCGCCGCGGGCAAACAGGTGTTCGACAAGCGCCTGCCTTCGCTGCCGAGTATCGCCGAGGCGGCCGCGGCGCAACTCACCACGCGCGAGCTAGAAGTCTTGCAGCTCATCGTGCACGGCAAATCGAATAAGGAAATCGCGAGCGTGCTGAATCTCAGCGCCAACACCATCGCCGTGCATCGCGCCAACATCATGGCCACACTCGGCATTCACAACACCGCGGACTTGGTCGTGTACGCCATCCGTAACGGGCTGGTGAGCGTTGCCTAGTCTGCGTGGGGCAGGCGTCCACGCCTGCGGCGGGTCTCCAGACCCGCCCTTCGGAACTGCGCCGAAATCGATTGGCCGGCGCGCCTTCTGCGCCGGGTTGATGTGCGCGCCGGCGTTTGCTGGTGCCGGGATGCGGCAGCCTGAGCCGGCGGGTTTTCATCTTACGGACGTAACAGCGGCCGCGGGCATCGCGTTCCACCACAACAACGGTGCGTTCGGTGCGAAGTATCTGCCCGAAACAATGGGCCCGGGATGCGCTTTTCTCGATTACGACGGCGACGGCTGGCTCGACATTCTGATCGTGAACGGCACGCGGTGGCCGGGCCACGCGGGTGCGCGCAGCACGCTGAAACTGTATCGCAACAACCGCAACG
>JAICMB010000136.1 GCA_025929455.1 Bryobacteraceae bacterium
ACAGCGTCGAGCTCGTTTATGAGTTCGATCTGATGGACAACCGTATGCAGTCGACCGCTACGGGCAAGCTCAACGGCAACAGCATCGAAGGCGCCTACAAAACGAGGGTGCTGAGCAACGGCAGCGCCGTGGATGAAGGGACCTGGAAGGCTACCCGCGCTACGGCTTGATGTGCGAGCGGCTGGCCTCTGAAGACGAGCGGCTTCTTTCGCCTTCCTTGATCACGGCGTTGCGCGGCCGGTAGCTGCCGCCCTTTTCGAGCGCGAACAGCGCCTCGGAGATTTTGTTCACCACGCGCTCTTCGGTCACCGGGCTCGCGCCGCTGTGCGGCAGCCCGGCCAAGTTCAGATGGATGAGCTCGTGGACGATGGTGTACTCAATATCGGACGGAATGTCGGCGGGCGCGAGATCGTAATCAGCGGGATTCAGCACCCGGATCGTCGCTGTTTTCGAACCGCTGTTCCAGCGTAAATTGCCTAACGTGTCGGGCTTCAGATCGCTGGCGCGTACAATCTGCACAGCGACATGCCAGTCGAGCAGATCCAGACGCTTCTGCCATTCATGAGTCCAGTTTTCGACCTGTGTCTGCGTGACGATCGCAACTGCAGGGGCGTTGGGCGCGGGTTTGTCCGGCGCGGCGGGGGCGCCCAGGGATACACCGATCCCGAGGGCGGCCAGAACCACTACTTTCATCTGAGTACGTTTATTGTATCGGAAGAATGCTGGAAATGTTACAGCGAAATACGGGGAAGTTAGGACCTAGTCTTACAGGTACCTTACGACCGGCGGCACGGTTGCCGCGCGGGGCAATACAATCGTTCCGATGAGCGAACTAGTACTGGTTTCAAAAGATGGCGATGTCGGCGTCATCACCGTCAACAACCCGCCGGTGAACGCGCTCAGTCCCGGTGTGCCGGAGGGCATCGCCGCGGCTGTTGAGCAATTTGGCCGTGACGGGGAGGTGCGCGCGATTGTGCTCGTCGGTGGCGGGCGGACGTTTATCGCTGGAGCGGACATTCGCGAATTCGCCAAGATTACGTCCAGCGGCGACCACAGGCGCGGTCCCGGGCTGAACCCGGTGCTCGACAAAATCGAGAACAGCGCGAAGCCGGTGGTCGCGGCGATTCACGGAACCGCGCTCGGCGGAGGCTTGGAAACGGCCATGGCCTGCCATTATCGCGTTGCGGCTGCGTCCGCGAAGGTGGGGCAGCCGGAAGCTAAGCTCGGCATTATTCCCGGCGCGGGAGGAACGCAGCGGCTGCCGCGGCTGGCGGGCGTTCAGCTTGCCGTGGAGATGTGCGCCGGTGGCGAGCCGATTACGGCACACGCGGCGCGTGCCGCCGGGATCGTCGATGCGATCGTGGACGGCGATCTCCTCGCGGGCGCGATCGCTTTTGCGCGCGAGCGGTTGGCCGCCGGCAAACTGCCGGTACGCCGCACGCGCGATCTCGATGACAAGCTCGGCAGCGAGAATGTCAACGGACCTATACTCACGGCCGCGCGTGAGAACGCCCGCAAAAAGCAGCGCAACCTGCTGGCGCCGCAGGCCGCCATCGACGCCATTGAAGCCGCCACCAAGCTGCCGTTCAATGAAGGGCTGCAGCGCGAAGCCGAACTGTTCCAGCAATGCCTTTTCTCCGATCAGTCGAAGGCGCTCATTCACGTGTTCTTCAGCGAGCGCGAGGTGGCGAAGATCCCCGGTATCTCTAAGGACACGCTCCAAGCCCCCGTAAACCGCGTGGGTGTTGCGGGCGCGGGAACCATGGGCGGCGGCATCGCGATGGTGTTCGCGAACGCGGGTTTCCCGGTGCTGCTCAAGGAGAATGACGAGTCGGCGCTCGAACGCGGGCTCGCGACCATCCTGCGGAACTATTCCAATTCGGTCGCGCGCGGGCGCATTACGCAGGAGCAGATGAACGAGCGGCTGGCGCGCATCACGCCGGTGCTCTCCTACGATGGATTCGAAAATCTCGATCTGATCGTCGAGGCGGTTTTCGAAAACATGGTGCTGAAGAAGCAGGTGTTCGCCGAGATCGACAAGGTCGCGCGCGCCGATGCCATTCTCGCCACCAACACGTCGACCTTGAACGTCGATGAGATCGCGGCTACGACATCGCGGCCGAAGATGGTGATCGGCACACATTTCTTCAGCCCGGCGAATGTGATGCGCCTGCTCGAGATCGTGCGCGGCCGGGAGTCGTCCGCGCAGGTGATCGCGACGTGCATGGCGCTTTCAAAGCGGTTGGGCAAAGTGGGCGTGCTGGTCGGAAACGGCCGCGGGTTCGTGGGCAATCGTATGTTCGGGCCGTACCGGCGCGAGGCGCAGTTCCTGGTCGAAGAAGGCGCTTCGCCCGAAGCCGTCGATCGGGCGCTATACGACTTCGGCATGGCCATGGGCCCGCTGGCGACCGGCGATCTGGCGGGGCTCGACGTGGGCTGGCGAATTCGGAAGGAATTCGGCGACGTAAACGATAAGAGCGTGCGGCAGCCGCTTATTGAAGACCGTCTGTGTGAGAGGGGGTGCTACGGCCAGAAGACGGGCAGCGGCTGGTACCGCTACGACGAGAAACGGCGTCCGCAGCACGATGCATCTGTCGATGAGTTGATCGAGGCCTGCCGTGCCGAATCGGGTATTGGACAACGAAAGATCGAGCCCGCGGAGATTGTCGACCGCTGCATCTACGCGCTGGTGAATGAGGGCGCGCGCATTCTGGAAGAGGGTTATGCGCTGCGCGCGGGCGACATCGATATCATCTATATAACGGGCTATGGCTTCCCGGCCTGGCGTGGTGGTCCCATGTGGTACGCGGATACCGTAGGCCTCGACAAGGTTTACGCGCGCGTCGAGGAGTTGCACCGCGTTCACGGACGACTGTGGGAGCCCGCGCCGTTGTTAAAGCGTCTCGCTCAGGAAGGTGGCAGGTTTTCCGATTACATCGCGCCGGCTATGCGCAGCAGCGCTCCGGCATAGAAGCAACTTGGTGGGGCGGCCAGTCTGTGCTGGCTGCCCTCGCGGCTTTCTGCGGGCGCGCGAAGGGCAGGCAGCAAGACTGCCTGCCCCACGTGCTGCTGATGTGCGCGATCATCGCGACGCCGGCGTTTGCACAGCGCGGGACGGGGGAGTTGCGCGTGACGGTGCTAGATCCCGTGGGCGCGCCAGTCGCCGCCGCCGTGCAGGCGATCGACCGCTCCGCGCAGTTCGCGGTGACGGTGCACACGACTTCGAGCGGAACCTACACGTTTAAGAACGTGCCGTTCGGGCCGCTCACACTACAGATATCCGCGCCGGGTTTTGCGCCGTACTCGGAAACAATCCTGATCGACACCGAGTTGCCGCTCAGCCGCACCGTCGTGCTGACCATCGCGCCCGTGGAGACTGCGCTGCACGTCACGGAAGCGCCCGCGCTGCTCGATCCGAAACGCACCAACAGCGCGTACTACGTCGGCACGCAACAGATTCGCGACCGGCTGGTTTCGCAGCCCGGACGCGATCTGCTCAATCTCGTCGTGATGCAGCCCGGCTGGCTGCTGGAGGCCAACGGCGTTTTGCATCCGCGCGGCGCTGAGTACGACACGCAGTACATCATCGACGGCTTTCCGGTGCAGGACAACCGCTCGCCGGCGTTCGCGCCGGGGCTCGATCCTGCTGACGTGCAGTCGATGCGCGTCTCGACGGCAGGCTATCCCGCCGAGTACGGGAACAAGCTGGGCGGCGTCGTGGAAGTGAATACTACGCCTAACGCGAATCCCGGTTTTCACGGCATGGCGGGCGTGGAAGGCGGCAGTTTCGATACTTTCGGCGGGTATATGGCGACTGAGTTCACTGCGAATCGCACCACTGCGTCGGTGAGCGGGCAAGGCTTTCTCACAGACCGCTATCTCGACCCACCGGTACTCGAAAATTATTCGAACCACGCCTCGGGTTCGGGCGTTACGGCGACGATTGAACGCGATCTCACGGATGCGGATCGCATTCGCCTATCTGTCATCCATCATGAAGCGCGTTTCCTGGTGCCCAATGAACTGCTGCAACAGCAGGCCGGGCAGCGGCAGGACCGCAACACCGGCGAAACGACCGGCCAATTCTCTTATCAGCACGTGTTTTCGCCGCATCTGCTGGCGGTGGTGCGGGCCATGGGGCGTGATCTTACGGCGGGCTTGTGGTCGAATCCGCTTTCGACGCCTATTGGCGCGTCGCAGGATCGCGGGTTCCGGCAGGCGTACTTCAACGGCAGCGTTTCGGGGCACAACGGGCGTCACGAATGGAAGGCCGGCTTCGAGTCGAGCTTCGCGTCTTTGTACGAAACGTTTGGGTACCAGATCAGGGCCTACGATATTGACGGCGAGCCCATCTTCGATCCCGATACTCCGGCACGTTTTTCCTTTCGCGGTGCGGGCAAGGATCGCGAAAACTCGGCCTTTGCGCAAGACCAAATCACGCTTGGCCACGTCACGGTCAGCGCCGGACTGCGGTTCGATCGTTATCATCTGCTGGTCGATGAGAGCGCGCTGAGCCCGCGCGTGTCCGCGTCCTGGTATATCCCGCGCGCGGGCCTGGTGCTGCATGCGTCCTACGATCGCATTTTCGGCACGCCGCCGATCGAGAACATTTTATTGTCAGGTTCGGAAGCTGTGCGCGAGGTTAGCGAAAACACGCTGTATCTGCCGCTACGGCCATCGCGCGCGAATTTCTACGAGGGCGGGTTCACCAAGGCACTGGTCGGACACGTCAGCCTGGCGGCCAATTATTTCCGCCGCGACATACGCAATGTCGGCGACGACGATTTGCTGTTGAACACCGGCGTCAGCTTTCCGATCGCGTTTCAAAGCGCGGTGATTCGAGGCACGGAAGTGAAGCTGCAGGTTCCTACGTGGGGTGGCTGGTCTGGGTTTGTGAGCTATAGCAATATGGTCGGAACGGCACGGCTGCCCGTCGCGGGCGGTCTGTTTCTGGATGCATCCGCGGCAGATCTGCTCGCTTCGAACGCGTCATTTCCCATCACCCAGGATCAGCGCAATACGGCGCGCGCCAACGTCCATTACACGATAACGCCGCGCATATGGACGTCGTGGACGGCATCGTACGGCAGCGGCCTGCCGGTGGAACTGGAAGAGGATCAGGACCTCAGTTTCCTTGAGTCGCAATACGGCGCCGCGATTCTCAACCGGGTGAACTTCGCGCGCGGACGCTTGCGGCCGTCCTTCCAACTCGACGCATCGTTCGGCGCCGAGATGTGGCGATACGAGAAGCGCACGCTGAATCTTGAAGCCAGCGTGCTGAACCTTACCAATCGCGTGAACGTCATCGATTTCGCCGGTGTGTTTTCGGGCACGGCGGTGGGCATGCCGCGCAGCTTCGGCCTGCGGCTGCGGTTCGCGTTCTAGTTAAGGTGTCCGCGTGATTTTCGGTGCGGTTTCGAGGGCGGGTCTGAAAGCGGCGGTGCGGTTGCCGGCGGACGAGGGCCAGCAAAGACTGCCTGCCCGACATCCGATAGTTGGGACGTTCTAGCGCTTGCGCAGGATCGCGCGAGCGGGTCCGCCATCGCTGCCCACGATCTTCAGCGGCAGGCAGATTAGCTCGTAGTCGCCCGCCTGTACGTCCACCAGGTTCAGGCCCTCGACGATCCATGCGCCCGAGCGCAGGATGGTCTGGTGTACTTCCGGATTGTCCGGTGCGTTGTAGCCGCCGACCGAGAGGTAATCCACTCCTACCAGCGTCACGCCGCGCTCGGCCAAATAATGCGCGCCATCGGCCGCGATCGCGACGAACTTTTCGCGGAATGGCTCATCCGCCCAGGGTTGCCGCGAATTGCGGGTGCGGAGGAGCACCCGTTCGCCGCGTTCGATATTGAACGGTTCCAGTTGCGCGCGCCCGACCGCGTCCGCATCGCCGATTTGGAGCACGCGCGCCGGACCGATTGCAACATCGAGTGGGAGTGTGTCGATGCCCGCGCCATCGCGCAAGAAATGCCGCGGCGCATCCATGTGTGTGCCGGCGTGCGCGCTGGTTCGGAGCCGTGAAAGGTTGCAGACGTCGCCCGATGCGATGGTCATCATCTCCTCGCGGTTGAACGGTTCGTCGCCCGGCCAGGTCGCCATGCCGTTGTGCAGCGGCACGGATATGTCGATCCACGCGGTGCTCATCGAACGATGGTTACCACGTTCGGCTATGCCCCGGCGCGACTGAGCCGTTATTGTCCGATACTGATGACGTTCTTGATTCCGCCGGTATGCCCGGTCAGCGGTTCGAGCGCGTGGTCGATCGCGTACCGCCCGGTAATGATGCCTTTCACGGCGTTAGGCCAGCGCTGCATGAAGGCGCCCAGATCGCGCACGGCGGCGTCGAAGCTCTCGGGTGGCGCATTAACGGTGCCGAAGACCACCTGATTTTCAAGCACCATGTCGCGCATGATGGTGTCGGTGTCTACTTCGATGGGCCCCTTGCGCCCGGGGACGCCGGTGAAGATGAACACGGCGTTCGCACCAATCGTCTTCACGACTTCGAACGCCAGCGACGAGGCGCCGACCGCTTCGTATACCACGTCGATGCGGCCCACTTCCTGCGCCATCTGCTCGACGGTGTGCGTTTCGGCTGCGATGAAGCGGCCGCCGAATCCCGACACGATATCGTCCTTGTCGCCGTGCGAGGCGGTCCGCGAATACACCGTCACGCTAAAGCCCGCGACAGTGAACGCCATCGCGCCGAGCAGACCCACGGGACCCGCGCCCAGCACTACGACGTTACGGCACTGCGCGGGGTTGCCGTTGCCGGTCGCGCACGCCCAAGGTAGGCGCTTCTGGATGTCCCATAATTGCGCGATCGCTTTTTCAGCGATGGTCAGCGGCTCAGTGAGGACGCCGACCTCGCGCAAGGACGCCGGCAGCGGGCGCACATACTGCTCGTCTTCGACCACCAACTCCGTCATATATCCGTGCACGCCTTTGATGCCGCGCTCGGTGAAGTCGCCCGTGTAACAGAAGTCCTGGCGTCCTTCCCGGCACGCCACGCAATCGGGATGATCGCAGGGCCGCCGCACCGTCAACACTGCCAGGTCGCCCGGGCGCAGGCGCGACACCTTCGCGCCGGTCTGCACTACTTCTCCCAGCGACTCGTGCCCGATTACGAGATAGTCCGAACCGGCGGGCGGCGTGCCATACTGAAAAGCAACGATCTCCTTGTCCGTGCCGCAGATGCCGACGTCGAGCATGCGCAGTTTCACTTGCGTATTCGAGCGCAGGTCGGGCTCGGGACGATCGATCACGCGCACCTGCCGCGTCCCTGGAAATACCGCAACGGCCTTCATACCTGAAGGATAACCGCCGCACCGATGACCATAGCGCTGGACGCGACACCTCTCACCGTTACGACCGGAGGCATTCGCCGCTATACCGAAGAACTGGCGCGTGCGCTGGCGGCGGGCGGGGACACGGTGTGGCTGCTATCGGACCGGGTATTCGACATGCCGGCGGACGCTGCGCTACATCGCGGCGAAATGCCGCGCAACACGATAGAACGCCGGTGGTGGCTGCACGGGCTGACGCGCGAGTTGAACCGCACCGGAGCGGATGTGTTTCACGGCACGGACTTCGCTGTTCCGTACCGGCGCACGTGTCCGGCGGTGATGACGATGCATGACTTATCGCCGTGGACAGATGCCGCATGGCGTGATCCCGACGCGCGGCGGGTACGGCGGCGCACGCCGTGGCTGCTGCGTTTGGAGAAGGCGGACATGGTCATTACCCCGAGCAAGGCGGTTCGCGAACAGGTGATCGAACGCTTTGGCGTGCCGTCCGCGACTGTTGCGGCCGTTCCGCATGCGGCCGCCGCGTGCTTTCGGCCGACGGCTCCGGCGCGGGTGGGGCACTATTTTCTCTATGCCGGAACGATCGAAGCGCGTAAGAACGTGGACATGCTGATCGGGGCATGGCGTGTGGTGCGCCGTTCGCATGCGATCGACCTGGTTC
>JAICMB010000596.1 GCA_025929455.1 Bryobacteraceae bacterium
CCCGGGGTTTGGCACTCGACCGGGACCGAAATCGCGTAGCCGTTGTCCTCGATCAGGAACACAATCGGCAGGTGGCCGAGCGCGGCGGCATTTACCGATTCCCAGAACTCGCCTTCACTGGTGCAGCCTTCGCCGCCGCACGTCAGCGTCACTTCATCAGACTTGGAATCCAGATACACGCTGGCCTGTGCGCAGCCGACGGCCTGCAGAAACTGCGTCCCGGTCGGCGATGATCCCGCGACGATGTGTAGCTCCGGCGAGCTCCAGTGCGAGGGCATCTGGCGCCCACCCGAGGCACGGTCCTCGGCCGCGCCGACGGCCTGCAGGAGCATGTCTTCGGCCGTGACGCCGAGCATCAGCGCGAGCGTGCGGTCGCGGTAGTAGGGATAAAACCAGTCGTGACCCGGGCGAAATACCAGGCCGGCAGCCGCCTGCACGGCCTCGTGACCGGCAGCGCTGATCTGAAAGAATATGCGGTTTTGCCGCTTGAGCAGAATTTCGCGGTCGTCCAACCGCCGCGACAAGTACATCGCGCGATACGCGCGTATCAGATCGTCGCGCGTGGGCTCGCCGGCGGTCGCTCCCGCGGCACGCTCCGAAGTAAGGGAAGGGTCTTCAAAGCTGGTTCGCGTGGGCATCATCTCCCGTCCTTAGTGTACCCGCCATCGTGGTTCGCACGGTGTTTCAATGTACGCGTGAGCACGTTTGAATGCCGCGACCTGTTGCAGTACGGGCTACCATTGACGCCCTCGTACGATCCGCTTTTTGACGATCTGTTCCGGCGGTTGGGGCGGGCGACCGTGTTCATGGCGCCGCCGGAGGAAGCGCCGGAATTGTCCGCGATCCTACAGAACGAAAGTGGAAAGACGGTTGTCGCGTGGACGCATATCTGGCGTTATACCGGCGCGGACGGGAGGACCACAACTCATACCACGACGAATCTCCGCTCGAGTCTGCAAATGGATGTCCTGACCGGCCTCGCTGAGCCTGCGCGCGATGCAGCTGTTTCCCTTTTACCGGGTTCAAAGCGGCTGATAACGCGGGAGGCGACATTCGGCGACAACTCCGATGTAGTCGAGCCCGGCGAGTGGGGCGGCAGGTCTGCGGGCGGAGGTGGCGGAGCGCGGTGGCGGCGGGCTGTGGAGAACGTTGAGGCAGTCGTGCTTGTGCTCGATGGCGTGTTCTTTGAGAACGGTGCGTTTGCAGGACCGGACGAATCCGGCGTGTTCGATGCGACGGTGAACACCGTGGAGCGGCAGCGCATCGCAGCGTCGGAAATGGCGGCTGCGTTACGGCGTGGCGCGACACGCGGCGTGCTGTTCGATATCTTGCGGCCGCTCGCGCGACACAGCGGCGCACGGCGCGAAATCCCGGATTTTTTCGCGCACGGGATGATACATCAGCTCATCGAGGCGGATGACGGCATGTTGCTCGAGAGGTTGGATACGGTCGCGGCCGCGAAATCGTCGCTACACAGGATCTGAGTACGGAACCGCGACTGGAAATCGCCGGGCAGGTTGAAAACCTGCCCCACGTGACAGCTAGACGGTCTGGCCTATCGGTTCACGGCTCGCGCGATACCACGCCAGCGTGCGGCGTAATCCCTGTTCCAACGTGAATTGCGGGTCGTGATCGAGATCGCGGCGGGCGGCCGTCGTGTCCGCCTGCGAGTCGCGCACGTCGCCTTCGCGCGGCGGGCCATAGTTTGCGGGGATCGATGCGCCTTCGATGTTCTGCAGCGTCTGCCACACCTCATTCAGGCTGTAGCGATTCCCGTTGCCGGCGTTATAGACATTGCCCGACACCCCGTGCGCCGCGGCCGCTTTCATCACCAGGGCTACGACATCTTCTACATAGGTGAAGTCGCGCGTCTGCTCGCCATCGCCGTGCAGCGTTGGCGCGCGGCCCTCGAGCAGGCACGTCATCAGAATCGAGATAACACCGGAGTATGGGCTATTCGGATCCTGCCGCTCGCCATACACATTGAAAAAACGCAGCGCGACGGTTTCGAGTCCGAAGCACGAACTGAACACGCTCGCGTAATACTCGCCCATCAGTTTCTGCGCCGCGTACGGCGACTTGGGCTGCGGCAACATCGTCTCCACCTTCGGCAGCACCAGTGTGTCGCCGTATGCCGACGACGACGCCGCGTACACCACACGCCCGGCTTTGCCGTCGGCCGCCGCGCGGAACACCTGAAACGTGCCGTCGATGTTCACTTCGTGCGATGGAATTGGGTCCAGAATCGAACGCGGAACCGAAGGAATCGCCGCGAGATGGAACACGACGTCCGCCCCGCCGATCACCGGCCGAATGGCATCGTAATCACGAATGTCGGCTACGTGCATTTCGATGTCAGACGCCACCTCGGCAAGGTTTTCCCGGTGCCCCGTGAGATAGCTATCGATAACGCTGACCGCCCCATCTCCGCGCGCGAGCAGACCCCGCACGAGCGCCGAACCGATAAAACCCGCGCCTCCGGTCACTACGTATCTCTTCATTGCGCGATCTTTTCCGTCTCCTTCTCCAAGTAGCGAAGCGACTCCGACGCGATCTGTTCCGCACCGGGTTTGAAATCGAACACTTCGAGCGATATCCAGCCGTCGTACGCGCGCCGCCGCAGCACCTCAAAAATCGCGGCGAAATTATAACCGCCGGTCCCCGGATGGCGGCCGTCCATTTCGTTCACGTGCACATGGCGGATCAGGTCGAAGTAGCGGTCGACCAGTTCCGCATGCGGCACGGTTTCGTCCGCGGCGTTATGCGTGTCGAACATCGTGCGCACCGCCGGACTATCTATCTCATCGACAATCTTGACCGCTTCCGCGAGTGTATTGATGACATCGCATTGATCCGAGGGCAGCGCCTCTACCAGAATCGTTACGCCACGGGACGCGGCATGC
>JAICMB010000789.1 GCA_025929455.1 Bryobacteraceae bacterium
CGCATCCTGTGTGAGTGCTCGACCACCATCGCGCGCGAAGTGGAATCCGTGCGCACGCTGGTGGACGAGTTCTCGCAATTCGCACGCTTCCCCGCGGCGCAGCCCGCCATCTGCGGCTTGAACGAAATTATCGAGAACGCACTCGGCGTTTTCTCCGGACGGCTCGAAGGCATCACGATCGCGAAAGAGCTCGCTCCGGACCTGCCGTACGTGAACGTTGACAAGGAGCAGTTCAAGCGCGTCGTGGTGAATCTGGTCGACAACGCCGCCGAAGCAATGCAGGACAGCGCGGAGCGGCATCTCTACATTGCGACGCGCGCGACGGAAGCGGATTCGGTGGAACTGATCGTCGCCGACACCGGCTGCGGCATTTCGCGCGATGAAAAGGAGAAGCTTTTCCTGCCGTATTTCTCGACCAAGGGCCGCGGCACGGGCCTGGGGCTTGCTATCGTCAACCGCATTGTTGCCGATCACGACGCCGTCATTAACGTCGAAGACAACACCCCCACGGGCGCACGGTTCGTGATCGACATCCCTGCCGCACGGCCCGAAGCGGCGCCCGCGGTGCTTGCGGCCAGCGAGTCTCGCGCATGAAAAAGCCGCGCATTCTGGTCGTCGACGACGAGCCGCTCATTCGCCAGTCGCTGTGCGGCGTTCTCGAAGACGAAGGTTACGCGGCGGCGGCTGTGGGCTCCGGCGAAACGTGCTTGGAGGAGCTGTCGCACACCGTTCACGATCTCGTACTGCTGGACGTGTGGCTGCCCGGTATCGACGGATTGGAAACACTCCAACGGATACAGGAGCTGGCGTTCGACAACCGCCCGGTGGTCGTCATTATTTCCGGGCACGGCACTATTGAAACTGCGGTAAAGGCCACCAAACTCGGCGCGTTCGACTTCATCGAGAAGCCGCTCACTATTGAGAAGGTTGCCGTGGTGATCAAGAACGGTCTGCAGCAGCGCCGCCTGGAGCAGGAGCTGCAGCGGTTCAAAAGCAACGGCGGCCGTTATCAGATCGTCGGTGACAGCGTGCCGATGAAAGCGCTGCGGCAGCAACTCGCGCTGATGGCTGCCACCAACGGACGCGTGCTCATCTATGGCGAAAGCGGCACCGGGAAACAGCTTGTCGCGCAGGCGCTGCACAGCGCCAGCCCGCGCGCTCCGGAAGCGTTTATCGAAGTAAACTGCGCGGCTATCCCGGAAAATCTTATCGAGAGCGAGCTGTTTGGACATCGCCGCGGCGCGTTCGAAGGCGCGGGCGATGACAAAATCGGCAAGCTGCAGAAAGCGGATGGCGGCACGCTGTTTCTCGATGAGGTCGGCGACATGAGCCTCAAAACGCAGGCGAAGGTGCTGCGCGTCATCGAGGACCAGCGTTTCGAGCCGGTCGGCTCAGGCGAATCGATCCAAGTGGACGCGCGCGTAGTTGCTTCGACCAACAAGAACCTGGAGGAGGAGATCGACCGCGGCAATTTCCGCGAGGACCTCTTCTACCGTCTGAACGTGATCCCGTTCTACGTGCCCCCGCTGCGGGACCGCCGCGAAGACATACCGCTGCTGGCCGACCATTTCCTGCGCGAGTTCACGCGCGCCTACGGCCGCAAGCCGAAGGAGCTCACCCCGGAAGCGTATCGCGCATTGCAGGAGTATGCCTGGCCCGGAAACGTGCGCGAGTTGCGCAACCTGATCGAGCGCATCGTCATTATGAATCCGCAAACGCGCGTGGACGCCCGCCACATTCCTGTGCAGGCGCCGCGCAAGCCCGTCGCGACGGATTCGGCCGAACGCTTCGGCAGCTTGCAGGAGGTC
>JAICMB010000531.1 GCA_025929455.1 Bryobacteraceae bacterium
CCGCGCCCGCGTGGCGCGAGTTGTTGCCGGTGCTGCGCCGCATGGAAGCCCGCGGTCAGGCGCGCGGCGGACGTTTCGTCGCAGGCTTCACCGGCGAACAGTTCGCCCTGCCCGAAGCAGTCGACCTGCTCCGTGCTCTACGACGCAGCGGCGAAGCCGAGAGCAGCCGCGAACTCCCGCATGCGGACCCGCTCAATCTTACCGGCATCATTCTTCCCGGCCCGCGGATCAGTCCGTTGCTCTCGTCGGCGCCGCTTGAAACAGCATCGCGTACGCGGCCCCCGCAAGTTAGTCCTGCAGCTTAGAGCGCCAGCGCATTAAGCCGCCCCGCCTTCCTCATCCGGCTCCAATACCACCACTGCCTCTGTTCAGCCGGCAGTTCCGGATCACGCGCCTGCGCCACCGCGCATCGAAAGCCGTCCAACACGCACGGTCCTGCCGCGTTCCCGTCAGTTCGCACAGACGCCGGTACATTTGGTCCGGATCGCGGCGCGCGAGCTGCGCCACGGAACGAACTCCCAGCATGTGAAAGTCTTTCTCCACCGCACGACCGACGCCGCAAAGATCGAGCAACCGCCGCGAATCCGTCATACTGAAAATTTACCTCATGCCATCTGAACTGGTCTGCTGCGCGCAAGCCTGCCGCGCGCGCTACGCGATTACAGACGTTCTCTACACCTGCCCGCGTTGCGGCAGTCTGCTCGAAGCGCGCGTCCCCGCCCCGGGCGCATCGCGCGACCTGAAGTGCATTTGGCGGCAGCGCCGCACGTCCAATGCGCCCCTCGATCAGAGCGGCGTCTGGCGCTATCGCGAGCTGCTTCCATTTGCCGGCAACGAGGAGCACGTCGTCACGCTGCGCGAGGGCAATACGCCGCTTCTCGATGCGTCGCGTGCCGCTGAATACGGCGGGCTCGACGCACTCACATTCAAGCATCAGGGTTTCAACCCGACCGGCTCCTTCAAAGACAACGGCATGACGTGCGGCGCCACGCAGGCACGGCGCTTGGGCATGCAGCGCGTCGCATGCGTGTCCACCGGCAACACTTCGGCTTCGATGGCCGCGTACGCCGGAGCCGCCGGTCTGGAGCCGATCGTCTTCATTCCCCACGGCAACATCTCCTACGGCAAACTGGCGCAGGCGCTCGAATACGGCGCGCTCACGCTGCAGGTCGAAGCGAACTTCGACGAGATCCTCGCGCTCGTGCGCACGCTCGCCGAGCGGCTCGGCATCTATCTGCTCAACTCCATCAACCCGTTTCGCATCGAAGGCCAGAAGGCCATTGTGTTTGAAATGCTGGACCAGCTTGACTGGAATCCGCCCGACTGGATCGTGCTGCCCGGCGGCAATCTGGGCAACACGTCGGCCTTCGGCAAGGCGCTACGCGAGCTGTGCGATTTCGGCTTCATCGACCGTCTGCCGCGTCTCGCCGTCATCCAGGCTGCGGGCGCGGCACCATTTTACGACTACATGCGCGCCGGCGGCACGGGCGCGTTTCAAAGCGTGTCGAAACCGGAGACGCTCGCCACTGCCATCCGCATCGGCGACCCCGTATCGTGGACAAAGGCGCTGCGGGAAGTTTGCGAAACCGGCGGCGTCGTAGAGAAAGTAACGGAGCAGGAGATCGCCGACGCGAAAGCCATCATCGGCCGCTGCGGCATCGGTTGCGAGCCCGCCTCAGCCGCGACCCTCGCCGGCATCCGCAAGCTCACCGCGGCAAACCTCATTGCGCCTGGCGAAAACGTCGTCGCGGTGCTCACCGGAAACGTCTTGAAAGACCCGGATTACATCTATCGCTACCACACCGGGCAGCTAAAAGCGCCCGACGGCGCGCTGTTGCATTCCACTTACGCCAACGCGCCTGTCGTGGTGCCGAACGATGCCGATCGCGTGAGCGAAATCCTGCTTCGTCGCTAAGTTAAATCGCGATTCCGACGCCCGCGGAAAACTCGTTCAGGTTCAAGCGCCCGCTGCCTCCCAGGCCGAAGGGCTTACCCATGTTGTATTGGCGGATGTCAAAGCGTACCTGCCACGGCCCGAACAGCTTCACCTTCACGCCCGCGCCGTAGTTGATGCCGAACTTGTTTTCGCCCTGCCCGTACTGCGCCGATGCGCCCGGCGGAACGAAATTGCTGAACTGAATGCCGCCCGCGGCGAACGGCCGGATGCGCGACCCCTCGGGCGTGGCGTACAGCAGGAAATCGCCGAAGCCTTGATGAATCGCCATGCCGCCCAGATCCTGCTCCGTTACCGTGCCGACCGTTTCGTGCAAATGCGTCCGGTTGTACGCGTATCCGACTTCGACACCCGCGAAACGGTACATGTTGAACGTCATCCGAAACGTCAGCCGGAATCCGTTCGTCAGCGTGGCTTCCGCATTGGAAACCGTGCCGTCGGGATTCACAGTCGTGCCGAGCGTACCGAGGTCCGCCGATTTTCCGCTGATGCGCGAAACGCCTCCACTGATCGCCCCTTCAAAGCTCTGCGCGAGCGCAGCCATCGGGCTCATGCAGCCGAGCGCGGCCGCAACTAAAACAATCTGACCGGTTTTGTTCATTCTTACTCCACGTTTTCACAGATAACGGCGTATACCTGGCCGGGGCCGTGTACGCCGCGAACGAGAATCTGTTCGATATCGGCGGTGCGGCTCGGCCCCGTAATCAGGACCAGCGAACTCGCCTTTTCGGCAGGAAGAGGTTCGCTTGCGAACACCTCGTCGAGATTCGTTACGACGAGCGAGGCGGGGAACACCGCAATGTGCGCGGGCGGCAGCAGCGATACCAGTCGTGGATTATTTGCGGAGGCGAGCATTGCAAAAGTTCCGGTTTCCGCTAACGCCCAGGTCACGCCCGTGATGCCGAAATCCGCTGTGGCGCACGCCTCGCGCACCTGCGCGCGAGTGCCGCCGGCGCTCGTAACGCCGGGTAATGCCGGGATGCCGCACAATTGCAGATAATCATCGCAGGCCGCCACCGCCGTCTTGTTTCGAATCAAATCCGCAACCGCGTCTCGCGCCTCCACGGAATTCCTTACACGAATTACCGTCCCGCTCAGCGCCGTGAACGCTTGCACGAACGTTTCGACGCGATTTCGTTCCGAAAGTGTACAGGCAATCTTCAAAACCGGCGCGTCTAAGGGAGGAACAGGCGCGTCCGCGGTGCGCCCGAGCGCGGCTCGCACTCGCGCAAGAAATGCGTCGCGGCTCATTGCGCATCCCGCCGGCGCTCGCGCCACAACTCGCGAA
>JAICMB010000177.1 GCA_025929455.1 Bryobacteraceae bacterium
ACCAGTATGCGGCGGACCTTCACAGGCGACAACCAGTTCACATTGACATGGGCGATCACCTTGGTATCGAAGAAGGCCGTGATATAAGCGATGTTTTCGGTTCCACCGGGAATATGGCTGATGCCGGTGGCCGCGATCGCGCAAGGCCTGTGTGGCAGCACGTAATCCATGATGGCCAAGTCGTGGACGGCGAGATCCCATACCACGTCCACATCGCGCTGGATAAGTCCGAGATTGATGCGCGTCGAATCGTAGTAGTAGACATCGCCGAGAGCGCCCGCAGCAATGATCTCCCGCATCTTGCGGACCGCGCCCGTGTAGACGAAGGTGTGGTCGACGATGAGGGTCAGGTTGCGCCGGTCGGCCTCTTCGATTAAGGTCAGCGCCTGCTCTGACGAAGCCGTGAAAGGTTTTTCCACCCACACGTGTTTGCCGCGCTGCAAGGCACGGAGCGCCAGTTCGAAATGCGTCGACACGGGCGTCGAGATGGCGACCGCGTCAACTTCGGGGCTGTCGACCAGCTCCGCAGCGTCCGTATAGGGCGTAATGCCCGGGAAGCGGCGCCGCGCGGTTTCGAGGCGAGCAGCGTTGAGATCGCTGACTGCGACCACCCGCGTTTCCGCGCACTCGGAAAAATTGCGCACCAGATTGGGGCCCCAATATCCGTATCCAATTACGCCAACGCGTATCATTCCTGTCCTCCGTTTTCAGAAACTCTCGATGCCGGGATGGCACTGTCGAAATCAGCGCCCGCAACCCGATCACGGACATCGCCGATGATGCGCGCGGGCACGCCGGCGGCGATCGCGAAATCCGGAACGTCCCGCGTGACGACCGCACCGGCGCCCACCAGTGCGTCCCGGCCGATTTTGACTCCCGCGAGAATGGTCGCGTTGCTGCCGATGGAGGCCCGTTTGGAAACCGTGGTCGGTACGCATAGCCAGTCGGACTGCGATTGCAGCGATCCGTCCGCGTTCACGGCGCGAGGGTAGATGTCATTGGTGAACATGACACCGTGTCCGATAAACACCTCGTCTTCGATATTCACGCCGGAGCAGATGAAAGAGTGACTCGAGATCTTACAATTCGAGCCGACGGCGGCGTCACGCTGAATCTCGACGAACGGGCCAACGCGGCTGCCATCGCCAATGGCGCATCCGAACAGGTTCACTAATTCGGGGCGGAATATAACCACATTTCTGCCCAGAACTACATCGTCAGCAATCATTTGGATGTTTTGTCCTCGATGGTTGCGGTCAGGGGATTTCGCGGAACAAGTTGCATTTGCGCGGCCAAATAGGTTGACTGCGGTGTGGGCGCAGACCAGAGCGCCGCGTCGTGTTGTAGGCCAATAAGGCACTCATCCGTGGCGCTGAGGATGCAAAAGTGTTTGAATTTATGCGAGCTTTTGGGACCGGATTCGGCTCCCGCGCAAGTTGTGGAGCATCGGTTTCCAGAAGCAGGAATACTCGAAGACCGCGCGGGAAAAGTTTCCCCGTGGACCGGTTACCTTTCGTTCGGACATATTGATTCTGGGAATCGCCAGTTTGTCAGCCGAGGGCGTCCACCATCCGGGTTCGGTCGTGAACGCCAGGCGATATCCATGCTCGAGAAGTATTTTCCGAAGAACCGGGGACCAATCCCCGTTCGGATAAGCAAACGCGTCGCACTGCCCCAGGCGGCTTGCGATTTCCCGTTTCGAAGCGGCGATTTCGGTTTCGGCAGCGCTCGCCGGAATGGTGGTCAAAATCTGATGTGTCTGCGTGTGTGAACCGATACACACGCCCGCGGCCGCTAAGCCTTCGATCTGGGCCCAGGACGTAACCGCCGCGGACGGCTCGGAGGTTTCGGAAACAGCGGCAGTTTCAGTCGTTCTCTCAAGGAGCGCGATGGTCTGCTCCCGTTGCGGTGCCGGAGCGCGCTTCAAATGCTCAATTTCGCCGGCAATGTCGGCCTCGCCTGTCCGGCGCCGGAGTGCGGCATAGCGTTCCGGCCAGAACGGCGCTCGCCGGCCCTCCAGGCCAGGACAGATAAACACGGCGATGGGAATACCGTGCGCTTGCGCGATCGGGAACGCAATCTGTGCCGTATCCAGCCAGCCGTCATCGAACGTGATGGCGAAGCGCTGCCGGGTGTCCGGGCCGGGGGCGCTGCCCTGGCGTAAATCGAGCGGCAGAGCACGTTGTGAGAGATAGCGCATAATCGAGGCGAAGGTGGCCTCGCGTACGACCATGCCAGGAAGCGAACTGGTGCAGGCATACTCGCCGGGCTCGAGGACGCGATGGAAGGTCAGGACCAGAACGGCGCTTCGGCGGCGCGCAAGCCATTTGGCAAACTTCAGCGCGCCAGACGCATATAACGCGTATATGAGGGCGAACTGTGCTGCGCGGCGAAGCTTGGCTCGCAGTCGTGGCCGGGGCCCGGTCATCACGCGTTCCGGTGCGGCCGCTTCGCGGCGAGCAGATTTTGATATTCCCGTATCAGACGGTTCATCATGCATTCCTCTGTGAACTGCCTCTCGACGGTTCTCCGCGCCGCCCGACCAAAATCGCGCCGCCGCTCGGCGTGTGCCAGCAGATCCGCAATCCGTCCACCCAGCGCGTACACGTCCTCGCTCTGGACCAAGTAGCCTGTCCGGCCGTCCTCGATTAACTCCTCGTTGCCGCCCACCCGGGTGGCAACCGCGGGCAAGCTACAAGCCATGGCCTCTAAAAGCGCGTTCGACAGTCCCTCACTGCGCGAAGGCAGACAGAATACGTCGCTTGCCTTCAGCAGCGGCAGAGGATTCGCGACCGGTCCCAGAAAGCGTACATTCTCCTCGATTCCGAGTTGCGCCGCGGACGCGACGAGATCGCGGGAGTGTGCAGCATCGTGTGCTTCGCCAGCTATAGCGAAAACGGCTTTTGGAAACTGCCGGCAGACAATTGCGGCCGAATGCAGTAGAACATCGAAACCCTTTACCGGGCGAATGTGCCCGACCGAGGTTACGAGCAACGCCGTGGGATCCAATCCGAGGTCGCGCCGGACGCGCACACCCTCCCGTGCCGTAGCGGCGTCGATCCGCCCCAAGTCCGCGCCGTTGTGGATCGTAACCACTTTCGCTGGTGCGAGACCGTCGCTCTGCACAAAGCGGCGTCGCACGACCTCCGATACGGCTTGTGTCTGATCGAAAATACGCCCGAGCGCGCGGTAGGCGAGCGTATGCTTGCGCGACCGCAGAATTCCCATGTCGCGCCGGCTCGAGACGAGCACGGGCACACGCGCTAGCCGGGCAATGGGCCCGGCCCACAGGTCGGAGGTTTCAAAAAAGGTATGCACGACGTCGATCCGCTCGGAATGCAACAGCCGCGCCAGCCTTACAGCGGTACGAAGCGCCGCGGCATCATAGGTCCGGCGCAACGGAAAGACGTGTAACGGGCAGCAGATATCCTGGACAATGTCGAGGTTCAAATCGATCCGGAACGTAATCAGCTGCGGACGGAACAGATGACGCGGTAAAAGACGGATCATTTTGAGCAGCACGCGCTCCGCGCCGCCACTCTCGCATAGCTGATCGATGATGTATACAATATTGACCGGGCGGGAGTCGCCTCTCGGCGCGGCGGGAACCTCCAGGCCGCTAGCTGGATGTGGCGGCCAGTGCGTGGTCGACGTCACCGGGTACCTCCTCAGTGCTGTCCTCGCTGTTTGCCCCCGCTTCAGCTGCGATCATGCGGCCTCGAACCACCATCGCGAGCAGCACCCACGTATAGCCGCTGATCTGCAGGTACGTCCAACGGTCTCCGAAAAAGTTCACAACCAGGAGTGTGACCATCAGCGAGGCAAACGCGAGCGCGAGAGTTGATAGGAAGGGATCTTGCGTTTCGCTGAGCAGCGACGACGCCTGGCGGTACATCTTCCACAGCATGAAGAGAAATACCAAGAGCCCGACCAGGCCGGTTTCCACCAGCACCTTCACAAACAGGTTGTGTGTGTCCCGGTAGCCGCCCATGTGGTCGGAAGTGCCGTAGGTGTTAAATCCCATTCCGAATAACGGATCTCCACGGAAGATCTGCATGGCTTCATCCCATAGCGTGAGACGTTCGGCTGCGGAGTGGTCGATTTCACCGTCCGCCCCGCGCGTCATCAACACGCGCTCGCGTACCGCCGGAGGCACAAGGGTCTGCCACGAGGACAGAAAAAGAAAAAGAATGACCAGAAGTTTGCGATGTTTCCGGCAGCCGAGGAAAAAAACTCCCACACAAAATCCCAGATATGCACCGCGGGAAAAGCTGTACATCATCGCAACGACGCAATAGGCGAGCGTTCCGAACAGTGCCAGGCGCCACCATTTCCGCGTAACCGCCGCCATAGCGATCAAGAAAATCGAGAATTGCGCTTCGAATGCACCGAGCCCGTTCACCCCCGCATAGCCCATCGCACCGGCGTCCCTTATTTCGTAAGAAAACGAAGACATATCGCGAGACGACATGGTATTCACAAACGATTTGTCGAGCACGAGAACGGAAGCGCACATCAGAATGAGCAGAATCTTCATTTGCCGCGGTGTAGTGATCGCGTTTACAGCGACCAGAAACAGCAGCGGCATAACCATATAGTTTTTCCAGTCCGATAGCCGCGGGTCGCTGAACCACAGCGGGAGCGGGGCGTCGATGACCAGCGATCCGCGCCATAGCAACACGTACGTGAGCGCCGCAAAAACGAGCAGGATCTTGTTCAGTTCTGTGCGCGCGATAATTGGCCGACCCTGCCGCCAAAGGCCCAGGCAGACGCCCAGCAGCATGAAATCCACGAAAAGCGCTCCCAGAGGATATCCGTGCAGCCGGTAGCGTATCGTTTGCAGCGGCAGCATCGGGATCATGAAGTACAATCCCAACTCCGGCTTCTTAAATACGCTCAGCAGGAAGACAATAATGCCGCCATAGAACAGGGCAATCTCGGCGATCGGAGTCCCGGAAAGGCCAAGGTGCACGGGCATAGCGCTACCGCGCCGCCACCGTGACCGGCAGGCTCTTTTGCTTCGCTGTGAGGCTGCGGTGTACTTCATGTAGGAGTAGCGCGCGTGAGTCCCATGTGAAATCGGCACACGCACGCCGCCGCGCCTGGTCACCGAGCTTGTTCCGCAGTTCGGCGTTTTGCAGCATACGCTCAAGAGTTTGAGCCAGTTCGGCCGCATCGTCAGGATCGGTCAGAAAGCCCGATACCCCCTCCGCGATCGATTCTTCCGCTCCTCCGGACCGGCCCCCAATGGCCGGCTTACCGCACGCGCCGGCTTCGAGGAAAGTCATTCCAAAGCCTTCCAGATCGCCGGTCTCTTCGCGGTTCGGCATTACGAACACATCCGCCAAGTTGTAGTAGTTCGATAGTTCGGAGTCCGGCACATAGCCGGCGAAGCGTACGTGCCCAGCAATCCCGAGCTGGCCGGCGTATTCCCGGAGCGCCGCCAAGTCCGGTCCCGTACCGGCAATGACGTACCGCAGGTCGGGATGCGCACCTCGCAAGCGCGCCACCGCGTCCATGACGAGCCGGTGACCTTTTCGCGAGACCAGCCGCGCTACTGTCAGCAGCACCGTACAGCCGTTGAGATCGAAGCGTCTCATCAGTTCTCGGTCGCGTTCCTGCGGCCGGAATCGCTCGACATCTACGGCCGGAGTAATTTTGTGAATGCGTGCGGGCTTCACTCCGATCCTGATTAATTGCGCTCGGGTAAACTCCGCGTTGCATACGACGGCATCGGCGTTCGTATAAACCGCATTTCGCAACCGGGAAAGATACCGATTGCGGTCGAGCGTGGTGATCTCTTCCCCGTGCGCAAACACCAGATACGGTGTCCCGAACGCGGCTCGGATAGCCATCGCGGAAGCTGCCTGGGGATAGAAATCGCCCGCGTGAATGACTTCAGCGCGCGCGAGCAAGGACGCCGTGACGGTCTCAGGTAGCCGCAGGGCAATCTTCGGAAGCTGCTTATGCTTCCAGTTGGGGAGCGGCCGGAACCGGCGCACGATCCGCAGCCGCCCGCGTAACGGTGAGCAGTCGAATTCGCGCCAGCCCGGCACCTTGCTGGTGAGTACCGTCACGTTCGAATCGAAGGAATCGGAAAGCCGACGATACAAATTGTAGTAATACACCCGTGACCCGCCAGCGTGCGGGAGAAACGAGTCGGTGGCTAGTAGTATTCGAGTCACGGCATCCGACCTATCGAGCGCTGCCGTGCGCGGCGGCTCTGAGTTCCGGCCCATCCCATTCGGGCGGCTCATTCGCAAGCGCCCGCTCATAGCACTCCGCATACTGCGCGGTCATAGCTTCCGAACTGAAGCGCTCGAGCACGCGTGCCTGGCCGGCGGCGGCGAGTTGCCTCGCATACTGCTTATCGGCGAGAAGAGAAATAATGACCTTCTCCAAGGCCGCAGACGATCCGGCCGGCACCAATCGGCCATTGCGGCCATCCTCGATGATGCCCGGCAACCCTCCCACGGCCGTCGCGACAACCGGCACGCCCGCAGCCATCGCCTCCAGAACGCACATCGGCGTACCCTCGAACAGCGAAGGCAGGACCATGATGTCCATGCGCTTGTACAGGCCGGGCATGTCCGTACGCTGCCCGGCGAAGATAACCCGGCCCGCAACGCCGAGCTCCTTCGCAAGCCGCTCGAGTTCGCCCCGATACGGCCCCTCGCCGGCGAGAACGAAGGCGGTGTTCGGGTTGGCCGCGAGTATGCCCGGCGCCACGCGGACCAGGTATTGAAACCCTTTTTCGGGCGTGAGCCGTCCGGCCGTGCCGATGATCTGCGCTGTCCCCGCGGG
>JAICMB010000420.1 GCA_025929455.1 Bryobacteraceae bacterium
CGTTTTCGATCATCAGGGGAAGTTCGTCAAAAGCTGGGGCAAAGAGTTTCGCGGCGGCGCACATGGGCTGCATATTCGCAAAGAGGGCAGCACCGAGTATCTGTACCTTTGCGACATCAAGCGCGGCCTAGTAGTGAAAACCACGCTCGACGGCGAAGAAGTTTTCGCGCTCGGCTACCCGAAGGAATCGGAGGTGTACGCAAAACCCGGGCCGGACGGCAAGCCGCTGAAATGGAGCCCGACTAACCTTGCGATCGGACCCGACGGAGACATCTACGTCGGCGACGGCTACGGATCCAGCTACATCGTGCAATATAACAGCAAGGGTGAATACAAACGCACCTTCGGCGGTCCCGGCAAAGAAGCGGGCCAGCTCAGTTGTCCGCACGGCATCATCATGGACACGCGCGGCCCGCAGCCCATCTTGACGGTTGCCGATCGCAGCAACAAGCGCATCCAGCGCTTCACCCCCGACGGCAAGCACATCGATTTCCTTTACGGCACCAATGCACCGTGCCATTTCAATATCTACAAGAACGGCGATATGGTGGTGCCCGATCTATTCGCGCGCGTGACACTGGTGGAT
The DNA here is from genome assembly GCA_025929455.1 of Bryobacteraceae bacterium. The sequence continues at coordinate 587 of JAICMB010000420.1, forward strand.
CGCGACAACAACATCATCGAGCACCTCGGCGATGATACACACAGTGAGTACATGCAGACACGGAAGCTCACGCGCGATCATTTTACGCCCGGCAAATTCGTGTGCCCGCACGGAGCGTGCTTCGACCACGTGGGCAACATCATCGTAGTCGAGTGGGTCGAAGTCGGCCGAGTTAGCCGGTTGCGCAAGGTGTCCGGGTAGCGCCGCACGGGCGGTGCTTACCGCACCTTGACCGCAAGCACCGTCTGATCATCGAAGGCCGATGTGCCCGCCGCGAACGCGTCTAAATCGCGCAGCACGCCATCGGCGATCTCCGGCGGCGTTCCCCCGCAATGCGCCCGCAACGACTGCGCCAGCCGCGCGCGCCCGTATTCCTCGCCCGCGGGATTCGGCTGGTCTTCCAAACCGTCCGAATACAGCAGAATTACGTCGCCCGGCTCGGCGTTCAGGACGACCTCTTCGTATTCGCGGTCTTCGAGCAAGCCCGCCGGAACGCCTTCCACACGCAGCTTGACGATCTCGCCATTGCGGCACACCAGCGGCGGCACCGCACCGGCGTTCGCCATGACGAACCGACGCGATGTAGGCTCCCACGACAACAGCGCCAGCGTGACATATTGCGCGTCCACCTTGCGCTCCAGCAGTACCTTGTTCAAGAGACGCAGCAGGTCGCCCGGCCCGCGGCAGCGATGGCCCAGTGTACGCAGCAGGCCGCCCGCCAGCGCGCCGTACAGCGCCGCCGCCGCGCCCTTGCCGCTCACGTCGCCGTACGCCAGAATGGCGCACTCGCCGTAATCGAAGAAGTCGTAAATGTCGCCGCTGATCTCGCGCGCCGGACGCAGGCGGATCGCGATTTCGAGGCCCTCGATCTCCGGAGCCTCGCCCGGCAGCAGTACCGCCTGCAGCTTGCGCGCGGCCTTCAGATCCTCGTCCATGCGCTGCTCGCGCTCGGCGAGCTCGCCGTATAACCGCGCGTTCTCAATCGAACTCGCCATCTGCGGAGCCAGCAGGTTCAGCAGGCGTTTGTGATCTTCCGTGAAGTACCCGATGCGCTCGCTTTCGAGATCCATCACCCCGACCACGCGATCCTGCACCATCAGCGGGACCGCGATCTCGCTGCGAATGTCGGGGTGAGAGGCGATGTAGCGCGGATCGGCCAGCGTATCGACCACACGCACCGCCGCTCGCGAAGTAACGGCCGCGCCGGTAATACCCTTCGCGACCGGAATATTGTCCAACTCGATACGCTGGTCGAAACGCTGGCTAAAGCGGTGCCGCAATACCTGTTGGGCCGCATCGAGCATGAGAATGCTGAACGCGTCATAGCTGATCAGCCCGTAAACCGTTTTCGCAATCTTATCCAGCAGCTCGTCAAGCGCCAGAATGGAGCTGAATTCCTGCGATAACGCCGCCAGAGTTTTGAACGTTTTGTTCTGACGTTCCACCCGCCGGTATAGACGGGCGTTTTCGATGGACGCCGCCACGCGCTGCCCGATCAGCCGCACCACGGTGACATCTTCGCTGGCGTAGGCGTCGAGGTGCGTCGACTGCACGTCGATAATGCCCACCAGCTTGCCTCGCGAAATCATCGGTACGGCCAGCTCACTCCGCACCGCGTCGAGCGCGTTCAGATAACGCGGATCGTTGCGTACGTCGCCGATGAGGATTGGCGCGCGCGTCGCCGCCGCCCAGCCGGTGATGCCTTCCTTCAGCGGGATAACGAGATTGCGGACCACTTCGTCGCGATGGCCGATCGAATAGCGTATGCTGAGTCCGCGCTGCTTCTCGTTGTAGAGCAGAATCGCGAAAAGGTCGTACGGAACGACGTTCTTCACGATGCCGGCGACGCCCGCCAGCACGCGTTCGAGGTCCAGTGTCTCCGAGGTAACCGCGGACGCCTCGAGCAGAAAATCCAACAGGTCCGCGCGTTCGCCGAAACGCGATGGCAATTCCTGCCTCCCCACGGCCGCGCCGTACGATTCACCCATTAGACGCCCGCGCTTTCCGCGGCGGCCGCACCGCGTACGATCGCAACACTCGCGCTGGCACCGAGGCGCGTCGCGCCGGCGGCAAGCATGCGGCGGGCATCTTCATACGTCCGGATACCGCCGGATGCTTTTACGCCCACAACGGGGCCGACCGCCTGGCGCATCAGGCGCACGTCGTGCTCCGTAGCGCCACCGGGACCAAAGCCCGTCGACGTTTTTACGAAATCCGCCTCTGCCTGTACGGCGAGACGGCACGCCAGCGATTTTTGTCCATCGTTCAACAAAGCGGTTTCAAGAATTACTTTCAGGATGCCACCGGAGCCGTGCACGACGCGGGCAATTTCGGCGATCTCCTGCTGTACATAGGCGGTATCGCCGTCCAGCAGCTTGCCGACATTGATTACCACGTCGAGTTCGCGCGCACCATCCTCGAGCGCCAAGCGGGACTCATACACCTTCGACGCTGTTGCAGAGGCGCCCAGCGGGAAGCCGACCGTGGTACAAACCTTCACGCCGCCGACAGCCAACCGGCCGGTGCAAAAACGAACCCAAGAGGGGTTTACGCACACCGTCGCGAAGCCGTACTCGGCGGCCTCATCGCACAGGCGAGCGATCGCGGTATTGGTCGCGTCCGCCTTGAGTAGCGTGTGGTCGAGCCGCCTCGCGATTTCGCGAACACTACCCGCGTTTACCTGTAAGTCGCTGGATTGCATGGGTTTGCGCGCGAAATCCTATGGTAGCACGCGCACCCTAGCCGAGCCCGCCGGCCGTTTGCCGCCGCGCGCGACGCCCTGCCGAAACGGCAGGGAGCAAATCAGTCACGATACGGCTTTTCTCGATGTAGGCGTCGGCACCGCGCCGGAACGCTTCCTCGCGGTACGGTCGCGCGGCCGTCGCGCTGACCATGACGATAATGGCATCGGGCAACTCCGCGCGCAAGGCCGGCAGCACGTTCAGCCCGCTTTCGCCCGGCATCGATACGTCCAGCGTGACCACGTCCGGCTGCAGGCCCGCGGCGGTCTCCAGCACTGCGTCGCCCCGTTCGGCGTACCCGGCCACCTCATACTCCGGTTGCAGTACCCTCATGATCTCCCTCCGCCAAGCGGCATGATCGTCCGCAACCAGGACCCGCCGGCGCTTCGCCCTGTCTACAAGCGCCACCATACATTTGTATTAATCTTGGTGGGCGTCAGTCTACTGGTGGGTTTACGAGCGTCCCGCTCAGGCCTGCACCGGCCGGGGCGTGGCGGCGGCCGTCTCGCCCGGCTGTTCCGTACGAGCCAGCGGCAAATCGATGGTCACCAAGAGTCCCGGGCCCGCGTTCCGCGCGCTCAGTCTGCCGCCGTGCAGCTCAATCGCTCGCCGCGCGATCGAAAGGCCCAG
>JAICMB010000521.1 GCA_025929455.1 Bryobacteraceae bacterium
CCCGTAGCGGTAGATTCCACAGTGGGGCAGCCAGTCTCCGCTGGCTGCCTTCGGCATGCGCCTATGTCGCAACAGCACTGCCGGTTCGCGCGCGTCCCCTATCAGCGCCTCAGAATCTCTACATACCGTTTGAATTGTTTCAGCACCGACGCTTCCTTTACGGTCGCGGCTCGGTAATATGGCGCTGTGATTCAGAGCCGCAGCGTGAGCGAGCGGTGGCCCGAATAGCTACAAATTTCGCGGTCACAGATGGACGCCGCCCCATGCTACTGGGTGACTTCGTAGGTGACGGTCACGCTCGCGCGGACGTCGATGTTGCCGGATTCGATGGGCGTGGGTGCGGCCTGCGCTTTCGCCATCATGGCCTGCGCGAACATGGGGCGGACGATGGGCGTTTCCGACGTGGTCGCCTGCAACAGGCGACCGAGCTTCAGACCGAGCGCGGCGGCGATGGCCTGCGCCTGCGCGCGGGCGTTCTGAGAGGCACCGCGCAGCGCCTGCACGCGCGCGGTTTCTTCATCGTGCAAGGTGAACTGGATCGAATGCACCATATTGGCGCCGGTGTGCGCGGCGGCGTCGATCAGTTTGCCGAGATTCGCGAGGTCGCGCGTGCGCACCTCCACGGTATTGCTCGCCTGATAACCGGTGATCTCGGGCGTTCCGCCTTGCGATGGATAGCGGTACTGCGGCGCAAGGGAATAGTTTTCGGTTCGTATATCGCCGGACGGACCGGCGATGCGGCGCAACTCGGCGAGGACCGCGCTGGTTTGCGTTGCGTTCTTGGCGGCCGCGGCTTCGGCCGTGGTTTCCTGCGTGACGACGCCGATGCTGATGCGCACTTCATCGGGTTTGACCGACAGCGAGGCCGTCCCGCTAGCTGAAACCGACGGCGGCAGGCCGGGACGCGGCTGGCGCGCGGGTTCTTGCGCCGTTAACGAAAGGATCGCCGCCGCGCCGGCAATTGCGATCCGCGCACTCATCGTCATATCCAGACAATAGCGTGACGCCGGGCGTGGCACGCTACCCTGTGCTCGATGGCCGATCGCAGTAGGAACAGCCCGCTGCTGCGCCACATGCTGATCGTGTTGACGGCGGCGGTGGTAATTGCGATCGGCTATGACGCATGGGTCTTCTATTCGCGGTGGAGCAACGCGCGCGAGGGCGAGCGCGCGGCCCAGGCGAAGGAGGCGGCGCAGGCGCGGTCGGAGCTCGATTCGGTCGGCGGAGACAAGCTGAAAATCCTGAATTTCTATGCCAGCCCCGGAGTGATCCGGCGCGGCGACCACGCCAACATCTGCTTCGGCGTGAACGGCGCGAAAAGCGTACGCCTCGACCCGCCGGTGCATGCCGTCTATCCGGCGCTGAACTACTGTTTCGACGTTTCGCCGCGCATTGACACCGAGTACACGCTGTACGCGCGGGACGCAGCCGGCCACAGTGTGAGCAGTGGGTTCGTTTTGCGCGTCCTGCCCTGACGTTTTTGGGTGAGAGGAATTGTCGTCACCCGGCACTCCTCTTCCGTGCTACCCGTAAAGGCTCTTGACCCAGCAGCCCGGCAGCGGGCCATCGATGGCGCGCTCGTGCAGCTCGACCGCCAGTACGGCGCGGGCGCGGTTTTGCGCCTGGGCTCGCGGAACGTGCTACCCGTGACCGCGATTTCCACCGGGGCGATTTCCATCGACGCCGCCCTGGGCGTGGGCGGGTTTCCGCGCGGCAGAGTCGTGGAGATTTTCGGACCGGAGTCGTCGGGCAAAACGACGCTCGCGCTGCAGGTGATCGCGCAGGCGCAGCGCGAGGGTGGCGCGGCGGCCTTCATCGATGCCGAGCACGCGCTCGACGCCGGGTATGCGGCGAAGATCGGCGTGGATACCGACAATCTGCTGGTATCGCAGCCGGACCACGGTGAGCAGGCGCTTGAGATCGCGGGCTCGCTGGTGGGCACGGCGGCAATCGATGTCGTTGTGATCGACTCAGTGGCGGCGCTGGTGCCCAAGGCCGAGCTCGACGGCGAGATGGGCGACAGCCACGTAGGGCTGCATGCGCGACTCATGTCGCAGGCCTTGCGCAAGCTCACGGGAACGGTGGCGCGCACCAACACGCTGCTGATCTTTATCAATCAGGTGCGCGAGAAGATCGGCGTGATGTTCGGCAATCCGGAGACCACCACCGGTGGTCGCGCGCTGAAGTTTTACGCATCGGTGCGCGTCGAGGTGCGGCGGTCGGCGGCAATTAAGGACGGCGACGTCGTCACGGGCAATCGCACCAAGGTGAAGATCGTAAAGAACAAGGTGGCGGCGCCGTTCCGTGAAGCCGAGGTCGATATTCTGTACGGGCACGGCATTAGCGCCGAGAACGATCTGATCGATGTGGGTACGGCGCAGGCCGTGGTCGAGAAATCGGGGTCGTGGATCAGCTATCGCGGCGAACGCCTCGGACAGGGGCGCGAGAATGCGCGTCAGGCGCTGCTCGCGAATCCCGAACTGCGCAGCCGCATAGACGCGGAAGTGCGCGCTAAGCTGAACCTTGCATCTACAGGTGAGCCTGTTCCACAGAAGGGCATGGCTTCGGCCGCGCCTGAGCTGGGCCGCAAAGCGCAAACCGCCTAAGCACAACCCTCGGTCCGGGTGCCTGCCCGATATTTTTGCAAACTTTCGCGTTTTGAATGCGTATAAGTTTGCGAACTTACTGATGACCATCTCGCGAGTCCTCGCTTGTGCAGTCGTATTGGCTTCGTTTTTTCGAGCAGGTTTACGCGCTCAGGAAGTCTCCATCACGACGCCGCCGCCACCTCCAGTGGTCGGCCCCATCCTGCGGCCGTTTCACTTTGAGCGGCGCACGGTCGCGCCGGCTAAGCTGAGCAATTCACCGCGTTTGGAGGCGCTGGTGCGCGGGGGCAACCTGTACCTGACCGTCCAGGACGTCATCGCGCTAGTGCTCGAAAACAATCTCGACATCGCGATCCAGCGCTACGGGCCGCTGCTGGCAAAAGAGGTTCACCGGCGCACCGAAGGCGGCGGCTATCTGCGGCAGGTGGACACCGCCATTCTGCCCGGCCCGACGAGTGTCAGCACACTGGGAGTTAGTTTCAACGCGAGCGGGGTCAGCGCGGGTGCGGGCATTGCGTCCGGCGGCGGCGTGGTGAGCCAGCTTCCGCCACTGCCGCCGGTGCTCGATCCGAACCTCTACGTGAGCGCCCAGTTCGGGCATTTGACGACCCCGCTGACCAACACCCTGCTGAACCAGACTACGGCCCTGACCAACGATTTCCGGCAATACGTCGCACAA